>NZ_JAFBEP010000003.1 GCF_016908775.1 Defluviitalea raffinosedens
GACCCTCCTTGGTATTTATTGTTTTCAGCGACTAATATTTTACCAAAAAGAGTGGTCTCTTGCTATTTTTTGTCCTAGAACAATTTTACACTAAGCTGCATTGTTACTTTAAAATAAAATTAGTTGTAAATAGAAAGAATCTCAAAGAATACCAAAAGGCTTTTTATTACATGGGAAATACGGAAGATTTTCCACGTAAAAAAAATCCCGCAGTAAATGAAAGTTTTCCTTCATCTACTGTGGGATTTTAAAAAGAATTTTATAGCGTGAAATTTATTATAAATAGAGGTGGGTCAATTGAATTATATAACAGGTTTGATTGTATTAATTTTATATTATTCCACAGTTACAGACTTTGCTAAGTTTCTTGGCTTATCTACGTCATGACCTAAGGCTGTTGAAACGTAATATGCAAAGAGCTGCTGCGGAATATTTGCAAGTAAGGATGTAAACATCCAGTGGGTTTGTGGAATGTAGATGACATCGTCCACAACTTTTTCGATTTCAGTATTGCCTTTTACGGCTATAGCAAGGACTTTGCCGTCTCTCGCTTTGATTTCTTTTAAGTTGCTCACTGTTTTTTCGTATAGATCTTCTTGCGTCACTATACCTATAACAAGGGTAGCATCTTCAATTAATGCAATGGGACCATGTTTTAATTCTCCTGCCGCATAAGGTTCACTATGCACATAAGCAATTTCTTTAAGTTTAAGTGAACCTTCCATAGATACCATATAATCAAGGCCCCTGCCTACATAAAATACGTTTTTGGAATGCACATATTTATCTGCCAGTCTTTTTATTTTTTCTGCCTTGCTCAGTACCCTGTTCACTTTCCTTGGCAATTGATATAATTCATCTCTTAATGATACAAATTCATCTTCTGTCATCTTTCCTAATTCAAGAGCAATATGACAAGTCAAAAGGTACATGGCAGCAAGTTGTGCGGAATAGGCTTTCGTCGAAGCTACTGCAATTTCCGGCCCTGCCCAGGTATAAAGGATGTCATCGGCTTCTCTTGCTATGGAACTTCCTACTACATTGACAACACCAAGAACTCTTGCCCCTCTTTGTTTTGCCAGGCGAAGGGCTGCCAGGGTATCTGCTGTTTCTCCTGATTGAGAAATCACGATCATAAGAGTGTTCTCATCTATTACAGGATCTCTGTATCTGAACTCTGAAGCAACTTCTGCAACTACTGGTACTCGTGTAATTCTTTCTATCAGGTATTTGCCTACAAGTCCGGCATAATAAGCCGTTCCGCAGGCAACAATGTAAATTTTATTGATATTGTCTAATTCATCTTTAGAAAGTTTAATCTCATCTAAAACCACTCTGTTTTGATTTTCCGGAAGTCGTGGCATTAAGGTATCTTTAACCACTTTTGCCTGCTCAAAGATTTCCTTTAACATAAAGTGGTCATAACCGCCTTTTTCTGCAGCAGCCACATCCCAGGTTACTTTAAATACTTCTCTATTCACCTGTTCTTTATTTTTATTGATGATCTTAACATCTTCTTTTGTTAAAATGGCTATTTCTTCATCTTCTAATAAATATACGTCTCTGGTATATTGAAGCACTGCAGGTATGTCAGAAGCTATATAATTTTCTCCCTTGCCCAGTCCTACAATAAGGGGACTGTCTTTTCTTACAGCAATCAATAAATCTGGGTGATCTTTAAATAAAACCCCTAAAGCATATGAGCCTTCTATTTTGTTCATTGCCTTAACAACAGCATCTACCGGATCTTCCTTATGTTTATAATAATAATCAATCAGATGAACAGCCACTTCTGTATCGGTTTCTGATACAAATACATACCCATGGCTGATTAATTCATCTTTTAATTCCATATAATTTTCTATAATTCCATTATGAACAACGGTTATACTTTCATCTCCATTGGTATGGGGATGGGAATTTTCATCAGAAGGTGCTCCGTGAGTTGCCCACCTGGTATGGCCTATCCCTACAGTTCCTTTTACAGTTCTGCCTTCAAGTTTCTCTTCAAGGTCTTTAAGTCTTCCTTTAGTTTTTACAATATTTATAGATGAACCATTATAAACAGCTATTCCTGCTGAGTCATATCCTCTATACTCCAGTTTTCTTAAGCTTTCTATCAGGATTGGAGAGGCTTCCTGGTCCCCGATATATCCTACAATACCGCACATATAAATACCCCCTTTATCTCCTATCTTTTAAACTATTTATTTAATTCTGTTTTAATCAGCTCTGCTAATTTTTCCGCTTCTTCTTTTAATACTTTTTCATCTTTTCCTTCTATCATGACGCGAATAAGAGGCTCTGTTCCAGAAGGGCGAATAAGTACTCTTCCTTCTCCGGCAAACTTCGCTTCCAGCTCTTCAATGGCTTTTTTAACAGTTTTATTTTCTAAGTAAGAATACTTCTTCTCATTAGAAACTTTCGCATTCACTAAAACCTGAGGAAGTACTTCCATGACACTCGCTAGTTCTGAAAGCTTCTTGCCAGTTTTTTTCATTACTGATAAAAGCTGAAGGGCAGTAAGTATGCCATCTCCAGTGGTATTATAATCAAGGAAAATGATATGCCCCGATTGTTCTCCACCTAATTTATAATTGTCTTTTAGCATTTCTTCTAATACGTAACGGTCTCCTACTTTCGTCTTTTCAACATTAATGCCGTTTTTTTCTGCCATAATGAATAGCCCTAAATTGCTCATGACTGTTGCAACGATTGTATTGCCTGTCAGAGTATTTTCCTTTTTCATCTGAAGGCCGCAGATTGCCATAATCTGATCACCATCAACGAGATTGCCATTTTCATCGACAGCCAGGCATCTGTCAGCATCTCCGTCAAAAGCAAGACCAAGATCCACTTTATTGGCTTTTACAATTTCCTGGAGTGCTTCTATATGAGTTGAGCCACAATTTTTATTAATATTGCATCCATTGGGCTCGCTGCCTGTTACAATAAGCTCTGCACCCAAAGCTTCCAGTACTTTAGGTCCTGCCATATAAGCTGCGCCATTGGCACAGTCCACAGCTATTTTTAATCCTTTTAAGTCCACGTTGATGGTTGACTTTAAGAAATCTACATAATCATTTAAAGCATCTGGTTCTTCAATGATCGTGCCTATTTCTTCTCCAACAGGTGTTGGAAGTTCTTCTGTATGATCTAATATGATGCCTTCTATTTCTTCTTCCAGTTCATCTCTTAATTTATAACCTTCGCTGTTAAAGAATTTGATGCCATTGTATTTTACCGGATTGTGAGAGGCAGAGATCACAACCCCTGCATCGGCTTTATATTTTCTTGTAAGGTATGCCACTGCCGGAGTAGGTACAACTCCGAGTTTTACAGCTTTTGCCCCTACGGAACAAATACCTGCAACCAGAGCTGCCTCCAGCATATTTCCTGATATTCTGGTATCTCTGCCAACTAAAATGATCGGTTGATGATGGGTTTCTTTTGTAAGTACATAAGCTCCAGCCTGCCCTAATTTATATGCTAGTTCTATTGTTAATTCTGTATTTGCTACACCACGAACACCATCTGTTCCAAATAATCTTCCCATTTCCAGCACCTTTCTTTTCTTATTTTAATCATAATATTTATATAAATTTTTAATTTTACACTATGTGTAAAATCCTTCCTCATTATAGCATCGTGTTAAATTTACGACAACAAATTTGAGAAAAAAATTATACAACTTTTATTGTTGGTATATACATCTTGTCATAGTGGTATATATCTTATATCCTATATATATGCTTTTAAAAATAAAATGACACAAAAAAAGAAGTGCCAATGCACTTCTTTTTTTATCATTCGGTTGCAGGAACACCTTCATGTTCAGGCACCTCTTGTTCTTCTTTAGGTTCAACAAGTTCTATTTCAACTTGAGGCGCCTCTCCTACTTGTCTGATGTTTTTAGGTAAAGTAAAGTTTACCGTAACTGTATGCTTACCTACACCATAATCCGAAACATCGATACTTCCTGCGATCATATTTTCAGTAATCTTATTAATGTCCTCTTCTATGCCTTGAAGATATACTGTAACTTCCTTTGAAATGTACCTAAATTGAAGATCTGTTTTAACGGTTAAACTTGAAGTCGGTATCTTAAATTCTCTTACAACTTGCTTTTTAACTTCTATAGTAACGGCTACCTTGGTATCTGTACTATTCCACAAAGAAACTCCCGAAGGAAGAATGATTTCTGGATTGAATGTAGTAGTCTTGTCTAAATGATCAAAGATAATCGTTGAAAGTTTAATCTGACTTAAGTTATTCACAACATTTTCAGGACCAACTATTGTAACTTCCTGAGGTTCTATTTTGATGCCTGTTGAAATATAGCCCTGGGCATAGGTCCCTTGTATATCAGCCTGTAGAACCGCCCTTCTCTTTTTTCCTACACTAAGCTGAACGGCTACGTTGTCAGTGCTTTTTTCAAGACCTAAAATTTCTTTTCCCTTAGCATCATATGCTTTAGGTTCAAGACCTAGAATTTTTTCACTGGTTACAATATCGGATACATTGACAGATACTTTAACAGAATCCACTTGATCAATCAAGGACTCTGCACCGGATAACACAATCTCACCCGGTGTTACCTTAGGCCCTAAGACCACGTAACCATCTTCTGTTTGTCCCTCAATATCAACCTGAATGGTCTTTGTCAAAGTTTTTCTCTTTTCTAAAATAACATCCAAGTATCTGATCTGATTCTGTTCTTCAAAAACAAGTCCCCTATATTCATCAGAGAATGAAATAGCAATGGGAATTTTATTGACTTCATCGGCTTTTGTGTAACGAAACAATTCAAGATCTGCAACAGCTTTAATCTCATTTAAGTACTTCTTATTGTTTTTTAAGCTCTCAAGAGTTAATCTGTTTCCTCTTAAATTAATCTTAATCGTTTTATTCTCAATTTCATCTAAATTAGATACAATAAGGTCATATTTTGATGTAACAGTCTCCAAATTTTCAATGGTAACGGGAATCGTAAAAGACATCGTTTCTTCGGGATTTTTTATATTGATAACAATAAGCCATAAACCTATCGCCAAAATAAGCGAAAAGATCTTCCATTCTAAATTTTTCCCAAAAAAATCACTCATGCTTATTTCGCCCCTTCCATAGTACAAGTTTTTTCTTTTCTGCTTTCTTATTGGGGGCATCCGTTAACAGGTTTCTTATGAATTCTCCCTTAACATTTCGTGTAAGAGAACCAAATTGCGTCACTGATATAGTTCCCGTTTCTTCTGATACGACAATTGTAATGGCATCCGAAACTTCACTTACCCCTAAAGCCGCCCGGTGCCTTGTCCCTAATTCTTTGCTGATTTCTAAGCTATCCGTTAAAGGAAGATAACACGTTGCTGCCGATATTCTGTTGTTTTTGATAATCACTGCCCCGTCATGGAGAGGAGTGTTATGCTCAAATATATTTATAAGAAGCTGAGAAGTGACAATCGCATCGAGCATAATACCCGTTCTTTCGTATTCACCCAGCTTAACGTCTTTTTCAATAACGATAAGGGCGCCTGTCTTCTCCTCTGACATATGTTCCACTGCTTTAACAATGGCCTCTATTGTTTTTTGAGAAATCGTCTCATCTTTTTCTTTTTGGTCGATCATAAAAGAAGAAAATAAGTTCCCTCGTCCAAGTTCCTCTAAGGCTCTTCTAAATTCAGGTTGAAAAACAACAAAGACTGCAATAATACCTACAGATATCGCATTGGATAAGATCCACCATACAGTATTTAAATGAAAGACATATGCAATAATAGCAACTGAAAAAACAACAAAAAGGCCTTTAAAAAGTGCCCATGCCCTGGTGTCCTTAATCCACGTAATAACGATATAAATAAGGTAGGCAACAATAAGAATATCAATAATATCAGCAATACCTATATGAGGGATATTCGTAACAGATATTTTTAATTGTGACAGAATATCTTTTAATGAGTTCAACCTGATTACTCCTCTTTAATTATAATGTTACTTTTAATTATACCATGTTTTATAGGGATTTGCTAAAGCTTTTACAATGAATTTTGACATGGTAAATTATACAAACTTTTTAGAAATTTAAGCTTGTCTATTATTAATATACGTTGTGCCTGGCATAAATTCCTTCTTTTTTTGAAATACTATGTAAAAACCTTATTGTAGGCTGTCGAAAGGAGATTTTTATGGATAAAGATAACGAATTGGTTCACACTATAGAAACTGCTCTTAGAGAAAATTTAAAACATCAGGTAATTGACCTTAATATTCATGCCACCGATGGGACCGTATATTTGACAGGCTTTGTGGATTGCCTGGCAGATAAAATTCAAGCAGAAAAGGTGGTTCAAAACTATGTTCCCCATGTTCGTTTTGAAAATAATTTAACCATTGCTATGAATGGAAATATATCAGATAAAGAACTTAAGGAGCAAACAGAAGACAATCTTCGTCACTGCGAATTTGCCGATCGTCTAAGGAATGTCAATGTAAAAGTAGAAGGCGGTTCCGCCACTCTGATCGGAAGTGTCAATACTTTAGCTGACGAAATTAAAGCTCTGGAAGTAGCAAGACAGACCATCGGCCTTAAAGATGTCGTAAGCAATTTGACCATAGAAACTGCCGAAGAAATGTATGATGATGCACTGTTAAAGAGCATGGTTCAGCAGGCACTCAATAAGTCTGATTTAGACAGGCATTCCATTATCCCAACGGTAGAAAAAGGTGTCGTGACTTTAGAAGGAATGGTCGACCATAGATACGAAGTAGAAATGGCTGGAGAATTAATCGCCAATGTGGATGGCGTTATAAAAATTAAAAACCATTTACGAAATCGCCAGGATGATGGAGAAGATCCATATGTGTATTAAACTAAACAGGCGGCCATTGGCCGCCTTCTTATTTTTCTAAAGCCTGGGCTAATCGTACTGCTTCAATGGCATCCCCTGCATAGCCATCGGCTCCTATTTCTTCGGCAAATGCCTGGGTAACCACTGCACCGCCCACCATAAATTTCGTATCAAGCCCTTCTTTTTTTGCTGCATCAATCACAACACCCATTTCTCCCATGGTAGTTGTCATAAGGGCTGACAATCCCACAATGGGGGCATTATGTTCTTTCACTTGTTTTATGATTTCTTCTTTTGGCACATCCTTACCTAAATCAATGACTTCAAAACCATAATTTTTAAGCATGAGTCCAACAATATTCTTGCCAATATCGTGGATATCTCCTTTAACAGTTGCAATAATGACTTTAGTTTTCTTTCTGGCATTGTCTTCTTTAAGAAGAAGAGGTTCTAAATAGTTAAATCCGGTTTTCATGGCTTCCGCACTCAAAATAAGCTGAGGAAGAAAATATTCTTTTTGATCGTATAATTCCCCTACTTTATTAATGGCTGGAATGAGGAGCTCATCCACTATATCAAAAGGTTTCATCCCTTCATCCAAAGCTTTTTTAATATAGCCCTCTATGGCTTCTTTCTCTCCTTTTAGTACAGCCTCATAAATCTTTGTCCTTGTATTTTCCTCTTTTGGCTTTTCATCTATGCTTTTAGAAATCGTTTTGGATTGTCCGAAATACGCTATATAGTTTTTACTGTTTTCATCTCTTCCAATCAGAACATCTCCTGCCATTTTTAATTCCATTAAGTTTTCGCTGCTTGGGTTGGCAATAGCCATATTAAGGCCTTTAGCCATTGCCATCATTAGAAATGCAGAATTTAACCATTTTCTTTCAGGAAGTCCAAAGGATATATTGGACAATCCAATAATGGAAGAAGTTTTTAAGTGTTTTGTGGCATATTCTATAACCCCAAGCGTCGTAAGGGATGCCTTTTGATCGGCAGATACAGTCATTACAAGACCGTCTACAACCATGTCTTGTGGTCCATAACCTATTTTTTTAGCTTCTTCTAAAATTCTGTCGAGGACTTTAATCCGCCCTTCTGCAGTAGCAGGTATTTCCTGATCGTCTAAAGGCAAGGCAATAAACATTGCTCCATATTTGGCTGCAATGGGAAGGAGCTTTTCTAATTTTTTCTCTTCTCCGGAAATAGAATTTAAAAGTGCTCTCCCTGGATAGATTCTAAGGGCGGCCTCTATAACTTCTGGGCTGGAGGAATCTATACATAAAGGCAATTCGCTCAAGGTAGAGAGGTTCTCTACCACATTCACCATAACCTTTTTTTCGTCAATACCGGGCATACCAACATTAACATCTAATATGCTTGCCCCTTTTTGCTGTTGTTCTAGGGCCAGGCGTCTTACTTCCGAAAGTTTCCCATCTAAAAGTTCCTGCTGCAGCTTTTTCTTTCCTGTCGGATTAATTCTTTCACCTACAATAACCAGGGGCATATTTTCCCCCATAAATACTGTTTTTCTTGCAGAGGTAAGAGCACTTATTTTGCTCTTAAGCCACATTTTAGGCACAGCACTTTCAGTTCTTTCTTTTATGAGTCTGATGTATTCTGGCGTTGTGCCACAACATCCTCCAATAAGGTTTACCCCTATATTGGTGAATTCATCTATGAAGCTTGCGAATTCTTCCGGTCCTAAATCATAGAAAAGCTCTCCATCTTTGACTACCGGAAGCCCTGCATTGGGTTTTACCAAAATAGGTACTGTAGCAACACCTTTCATCTCCTTAAGTATATGAATCATATCCTTAGGTCCTGTGGAACAGTTGCATCCTATAACATCTGCCCCCAAGGACTGAAGGGTAATGGCAGCAGTAATGGGGTCAGTTCCTGTTAGAGTTTTTTCGTCTTCTCCAAAGGTTAGGCTCACCATCACAGGTAAGTCAGTAGTTTCTTTAACTGCCAGAAGCGCTGCTCTTGCTTCCTGGATATCGATCATGGTTTCAATGACAAATAAATCAACGCCCCCTTCCACAAGGGCTTCTACCTGTTCTTTATATACTTCTACCGCTTCTTCAAAAGCTCTTTCTCCGAAAGGTTTTATGAATTCCCCTGTAGGAGAAAGATCGCCTGCAACTAAGATATCTCTCCCAACAGCTTCTCTTGATAATTGCACTAAACTCATATTGATTTCTCTTACTTGATCTTCTAATCCAAAGGTTTTAAGTTTCCAACGGTTTGCTCCAAAGGTAGGGGCATAAACAATATCAGATCCGGCTTCTTTGTAAGATCCTTGAATTTCCAATATAGCATGAGGATTTTCCAATATCCACTTTTCAGGGCATACACCTTGGGGCATACCTTTCTTCTGAAGCTGTGTGCCGGTGGCACCGTCTAAAATGAGTATTCTTTCTCTCAGCAGTTCATAAAATGTAGTTTTATTCATTCCTTTCTTCTCTCCTTATTCTGTTTTCTACGCCGCATATGGCGGTTACCGATTTCTCCGGCGTCATCATGTATGATTTTGTAAGGCTAATGCCTAATTTATCCAATTTAAGCTCTTCAAAAAAAATCTTTTGATATCTTAAATCTAAATCTCCATAACCTGGGCTATAACGCATAGAAGTTAATGCTTTCCCTTCTTTTTGAAGAGTTTTATTGATAAAATCCATAACCCAGGCAACCGTTTTATCGGCCATTTGAGAAGCAGTAGAATCGAAGATAACAGCTTTTACAGAGTTTTCTTTTTTGATTTCATCTTCTATTGCATGGATCATTTCATCTCCAATAGTAGATGCCATTAAAGCCGCTGTTTCACTGTTTTTTAAAAGTTCTGCTAAGCTTTTGCTTTTAACCAAATGCCTTCCTATGGTGATACTGTGGCAAGTTCGCTCTGTTATAGGCAAGATTAAAAAAGCCCCCTTCGGGTGGCAGTGGCTCACGCCTTCCCAAATGAGCTCCTCGATTTGCTCTTTTTGATCTTTTTCTAATTTGGTTTTCGTCTTTTTATATCCCAAGCGGTATAAAATCCTGTCCATAGGCGGCTCAATCCATATATTCTCAAAATATTTAACAGCAGAGTCCATACAATCACTTCCAAATAGTTTTTATGATTTTATACCATAATTTATCTTTTAATGCAAGAAAAACCGCAGAATTCTCTGCGGTTATTCCTCTTTATTTTCTTCTTCAAGATGATTTGGTTCTTGTACAATTCTTTTAATCTCTCTTTTGGGTTTTTCTAAAATAATTTTCGGAATCACTTTAACATAATAATAATTTTCTTCATCTTCAAACTGTACAGATTCTGCTCTGGAATAATCTACGACACGATGCATGAACTGAACAAGAAACATAAGAAACATGGAAATAATATTGGACACCAGTCCTCCCAGTATATTAACATCCATATCCAGAATTAAGATAGCTACTAAAAAACCTATGATATTAATACCGGTTCCAATGCCTATAGCGACATACCATGAATAGTCAAATGAAAATCTGCTGATACAATAAACCGATATGATTGCCAAAGAAAATATAACAATAGTGATGATGGCTGTTTGGTCCTGAGTCACCCACTGAATGGTGGAAACATACATCTTGGCCAATACATTGGGTATATCCATCAGTTCTCCCGATTTCATATTAATAAGCATCTGAATATGAGGGATAAAATACCATATCAAAGTTCCAAAAGCAATAGGAATGATGCCACTAACCCCTACATATAATCCTGCAAATAGCGGAACTACAAAGGGAATTCTTAAAGCAAAGCCTAATAAAAGAGCTAAGATCAATAAACTTTGTTTTGGAAACATCCTAATATAAAGAAGATAAATAATGATTAAGAAAAGGGAAACTAGTACAGCCACTTCTACAGAGACAAAGGCCAGATGAGTCGATACTAAAAAAATGATAAGCAAAAAAAACCATTGAGCCGGAACTATCATTCCTGAAATTCCAAATAAAATACCTACAGGTAATTTGGTCAGTACGATCGCATAACCCATTTTACTTATAAATAAAAAAATAATAAATGATGCAATAAATTTAAGTATAGGAAAGATCATTCTTTCATAGCGTTTATAATAACTGATGATCATCTCTCGTATTTGGTAAATTTGATTCATAAGTTTCTTTCTTTACCTCCTCTTGCTGAGAAGACAACTTGAGTTCCTCCAGCTGCCTTAGCATTTGTAAATACTTTCTGATTCTTTTCTCGGAAGCTTTATACCTTTTTTCATGAACATAGGAAGATAGCACAGAATAAACAACAAGAAGTACGACAATAATGCCTCCTAACCACATTCCGTAAGCCTTGTAGTCTATACTAAAAAGGTCTACTTTCTCTACAAAAATTTTATAAAACAAAATTAAACCTATAATTAAAAATCCGGCAATCGTTACAGAAAGTCTGGTCCACCAGTTTTGAATATATACATAGTCGGATTTAAAATATCCGTTAATTTTCCCATCCAAATTGCCGTGATTCTTCTCATAAATAGCCAACTTGGACATGAGCTTAATCTTTTCTTCATCAATCAAGCACAAATCACCTCTTTACTAAAAGTATTATACAGTATATTCTCCTTATTCTGGAAAAACCCTTCAAATTTCCTAAAAATATTTGTACTTTTAATGCTTATTTATTATAACATAATATCTCACAAATTCACTTCACTTTTTTTAAAAAATTTGTATAAAATAAATAAGCAGAAATTAGCAATAATTTTCTGCTTATTTATTATCGACTATTTATTCTGAAAGCAATCCTCCTACAGAATAACGATTGGAGGGGCTCCATAGAATCCATTCCTCTAAACCTGCATCATAAGTGGCCTGGATTTGCTCTCTGATCTGTTTAGGTCCATAAGGTTGGTAATGGGTAATCCAGGTTGCCGTAAAATCCTGAAGCCAGGGGCGAACAATCGCCCGATGTTCTCCTTCAGGAATTGCTGAAAGTTTTTCATTAGAGGCTTTCATAGCAGCCAAGATAATGTCATAAGGCTGTAAATCAGGATATTTAATGCCAAGAGAGCCATCAGCATAATGGGAAGGATATACCATGGGACAAATATAGTCTAAGTGTTTTGCCATTTCCACATAATCCTGTCCCACAATATCCGCATCTATTTTACTGGTAATAATGGTTCCAAAAACATCTGCCGATACAAATACACCTAAGGGTTTTAATTCCTTTACTGCATATTCTGTAAACTCAGTGATAATCTCTGTTTTCGTTTTCGTTTCAGCCAAAGGCCCCAAATCAACAGATTTCATTCCTGCTGAAGTATCAAAGCGAATATAGTCAAACTGGATTTCTTTAAAACCTACTTTTGCTGCTTCCTTAGCGATATCGATCACATAATCCCATACTTCTTTATTGTAAGGATTGACCCACGCGATTCCTTTGGCACGAAAAATACTGCCGTCTTGATTTTTAATCGCAAAATCTGGTCTTTTTTCTGCTAGATAAGGATCTTTAAAAGCTACAATCCGAGCAATGGGAAAAATATTATTTTCCCTTAACTGATCCATTAACTCATGAATATCCTTAATTCCTACCCTGTCCGTTGCACCGATTTCCTTTGCAATAGGGACATCTGCATCAAAGGTAATATATCCATCATCGCTTTTTACATCTATAACCATAGCATTAATCTCAGTGGTATTTGCGATTTCGATCAGTTCGTCCATATATTGAGGTATGCCAGCTTTCCAGCCTGTAACATAGATCGCTTTTACTTTCTTCGGCTCTAAGTAGGCAGCGTAATCAATCGGAGGCTGTGGCATATAATTTTCAAAGGACAGTATGGAACTTTTTTTGACATCTTGAGTATGATCAGAAGCATTTTTGTCATTTGCTTCTACATTATTCTTAAAATTAAGATACCCTGATCGATGAAGGGAATATCCTCCAATTCCTATTGCAAGAATACCTAAAAAAATTCCTAATATTATAAACTTAAAACCTTTTTGGCCCATATTCATCTTCCACCTTTATCCATCATTCTATATGCCATGTCCCATTATTATACCATATAAATTCTCTTGATTCGACATATTTTTATTTTATCTTTTTTATTATATGTTTAACTCAGACGCAATATGATGGTAAAAAAATAAGTGATGAACCAAAGTTCATCACTTATTTTTTGTTTTCTATAGGTTTCATGGTTGGGAACAGAAGCACGTCTCTTATGGAATAGGAATTTGTAAGGAGCATAACAAGTCTGTCTATTCCTATTCCTAAACCTCCTGTTGGCGGCATACCGTATTCTAAGGCTGTTAAGAAGTCCTCGTCGATCATGTTGGCTTCTTCATCTCCTGCCGCTCTTAATTCTTCCTGGTATTCAAATCTCTTTCTCTGGTCTATTGGATCATTAAGTTCTGAGAATGCATTAGCAAATTCACGGGCAGTAATAAAAAGCTCAAATCTTTCTGTATAATCTGGATTGTCGGGTTTTCTCTTAGCCAATGGAGAGATTTCTACCGGATGATCCATGATAAAGGTCGGCTGGATCAAGTTCTTTTCTACATATTCTTCAAAGAACAGATTGAGGATATCTCCTTTTTTATGGCGTTCTTCATATTCGATATGATGTTTCTTTGCAAGTTCTCTCGCTTCTTCAAGGGTATGGATCTCATTAAAATCTACATTAGCATATTGCTTTACTGCTTCGACCATTGTAAGTCTTGCAAACGGTTTTTCTAAATCGATTTCATCTTGTCCATAGGTTACTTTTGCTGTACCTAAAACATTCTTAGCCACAGTACGAATAAGGTTTTCTGTCAAATCCATCATGCCATAGTAATCTGTATAAGCTTGGTATAATTCTAAAAGAGTAAATTCTGGATTATGTCTTACAGACATTCCTTCATTTCTAAATACGCGACCGATTTCGTATACTCTTTCCATTCCACCGACAATAAGACGTTTTAGATGGAGTTCAAGAGCAATTCTCATATACATATCTATATCCAATGTATTATGATGAGTGATAAATGGCCTTGCAGCAGCACCTCCGGGGATTGTATGAAGCACTGGAGTTTCTACTTCCAGGAAATCTTTATCATCTAAAAATCTTCTTATTTCTTTGATAATCGCAGTTCTCTTAATAAAGGTATCTTTTACCTCAGGATTTACAATAAGGTCTAAATATCTTTGACGGTAACGAAGGTCTGTGTCTTTTAATCCATGCCATTTTTCAGGAAGAATCTGAAGGCTTTTTGAAAGCAATACAACTTCTTCTGCTTTAATGGAGATTTCTCCTTTTTTGGTCTTAAATACTTCCCCTTTAGCCCCTATAATATCGCCAATATCAAAACGTTTGAATTCTTCATAAGCTTCTTCTCCAATGCCGTCTTTTCTAACATAAATCTGAATTCTGCCCTGACGATCCTGTACATCACAGAAGGAAGCTTTTCCCATAATTCTCTTGGACATCATACGTCCTGCTACGCAAACAATTTGCCCTTCCATTGCTTCAAAATTCTTATGAATGTCTTCACTGTGATGGGTTACGTCGTATTTTACCAGCTTGAAGGGGTCTTTACCTTTTTCTTGAAGTTCACTTAACTTCTCTCTTCTGATTCTTAATAATTCATTAAGATCCTGTTCTTCCGTTTCCAAATGGAGTTGGTTTTCTTCCGACATCCGTCTTCCTCCTTAGCTTATTTCTTATTATTATCTATATATTTCAAGTATTTTAAACTCCAGTTTTCCTTCAGGCACTTCAACTTCAACAACATCTCCTACTTTATGGCCTATTAAAGCAGCCCCTACAGGAGATTCATTGGAAATTTTACCTTCTGAAGGATCTGCTTCTGTAGAACCTACAATCGCATAATCCAATACTTCATCAAATTCCATGTCTTGAATCTTCACTCTGCAGCCGAGGTTTATTACATCCACATTAACATCATCTTCATCTATTACATGGGCGTTGCGAAGAATCTTCTCTATTTCTACAATTCTTGTTTCGATTTCAGCCTGTTCTTCTTTGGCTGCATCGTATTCTGCGTTTTCAGAAAGATCCCCCTGTCCTCTGGCTTCTTTGATTTTTTCCGCAACTTCTTTTCTGCGAATAGTCTTTAACTCTTGAAGTTCTTTCTCTAATTTATCCAAGCCTTCGTAAGTTAAAACGATCTTTTTTTCTGCCATAAAGCAACTCCCTTTCTATTCACAATTGATTTAATTTAAAGTATATTAAAGTTCCATCCCCATATTCTTAGGATTATATCGCACCTGAATTATGTTGTCAATATCATGGTTTGGCTTGTCTTCCTTCGCTTATACAATATTGCCGTAACGACAAAAATTCTCTACCTTCCATCCGTCTTTTACGATTTCTTTATGAATCTGCTTTAAATCGCCTAAAGTATATTCTTTAGACACGATAAGATCAAACCACTCCTTTGATGCAAACCAGATCATTTCACAAAAAGCAGTGGAATATTGCTTCCCCTGTACAGAAAGTATAAAATCATCTATAACCTTTAAATCAGGACATTTTATGAGTATATTCTTTACCATCTCCTTGTTGTCTCCTATATAGAAATACATTGCTCTTTTATTGCAATAGTAGAAATCCGTATGAGGTATATCTCGGCAATCTATAATAACATCAGTATACTCAAGGACTGTTTTTTTATTATGCGACAAAAGCTGCAAATTTAGTCCTACATCATCATAGATTTCTTCTGATTTTACTTTAAATCTTTCTGTTTCATCACTAATTATGTTTAAGTAATTGACGCAGGGATAAATTAAATCCAGTATTAAATCCGTTGTTTTATTCTTTCCATCTAATATAGTTACTTCTGTATCTTCTAAAGACCTGCCTGCAACTTTTAAAATAGCCCAATAAATAAAAAAAGGTATTACATAATCTCCCTTTGAGATCGGAATAGAATAATATAACTTGTTCTTTCCCTTTTCTGAAAAGCAAATCATTTTCACTTTCTTTTCTTCTAAAATTTCCATTACCCTGTCCATTAGTTTTTGAAGATATCGCTCGGATTTCCCATTGGCCTCTTCTATAGTCAAAGGAAGCTGTACTTCGAAAAACGATGTCTCTAAAAAAGGTACTTCTTCTACTTTTACAGGACAGTTTTTTAGAATATATTGATCCTTTAAGAAAGAAGGCAGTTTTTTGATCCAGTTATAACCCAAGTTGACCTCGTCCGATGTTTTTGCCCAATGTAAATATGCAACCTTTTTCATCTTTCCTCCCCTTTTCTCTCAAGCTTCCGCTTTATATATGATTGTATGTGGAGGAGAGGAAAATATTACAAAAACCGGATCGCCTTTAAAGCGATCCTGTTAAAATTGCTCCAGATATTCTTTTAGAAGTTTTTCCATTTCTTCGTAATTTTGAGCCTCATTAATCTTATTTCTGAGAACTCCTGCTTTAAGCAATCCTTTAGTATACCATGAAACATGCTTTCGCATTTCTCTTATCCCGATGTATTCTCCTTTAAATTCTATGAGCATACGGGCATGGCGAAGGGCCATATCTATTTTTTCCTGGGGGGAGGGTTCTTCTAGAATTTCTCCGGTTTGTAAGTAATGAAGCACTCTTTTAAAAATCCACGGATTACCTTGAGCACCTCGACCAATCATAATGGCATCACAATTGGTTTCTTCAAATAATCTTTTGGCAGTTTCAGGGCTTACAACATCCCCATTGCCAATGACAGGAATAGACACCGCTTCTTTAACTTGCCTTATAATATTCCAATCGGCTTTTCCACTGTAAAACTGTTCCCTGGTTCTCCCATGAACGGCTATGGCTGCTGCCCCGCTTTCCTCTGCAATTTTAGCAACTTCTACAGCTGTAATGGTATTGTCATCAAATCCTTTTCGAATTTTAATTGTAACCGGCTTTTTTACTGCGGAGGAAACTGCCTTTACGATTTCTCCAATCTGCTTTGGATTTTTCATTAAAGCAGAGCCTTCTCCATTTTTTGTGATTTTAGGTGCAGGACATCCCATATTGATATCAATCATATCAATATCACTTTCTTCAATCTTTTTTGCCATTTCCGCCAAAATCCTAGCATCAGAACCAAAAAGCTGAACAGCCACAGGATGTTCTCTTTCATCTACCGCCAAAAGCTGCTTGGTATTTTCATTGTCATACAGAAGGCCCTTTGCGCTGACCATTTCTGTGTAAACTAAGCCACAACCCATTTCTTTGCAAAGAAGTCTAAAGGGCAGATCTGTAACCCCTGCCATAGGAGCTAAAAATACCGAATTTGGAATGTCTATATCTTTTATTTTCATGAAATCCTCCTACTTATTTTTTTCGTAAATGATTCTAAGGCCTTGCAGAGTTAAAAAACCATTGACTTCTTCTATTGTCTTGGATTCAGGGGCAATGACTTTTGCCAGACCTCCCGTTGCAATAACTTTTGCCTCCGGTGACTTCATCTCTTTTTTAATACGTTTTACGATATAATCGACTTGTCCAACATATCCATATACCAATCCGGATTGCATACTGTCTATGGTGTTTTTTCCAATCACCCGATCCGGCTTTTGAATTTCTACCTTCGGAAGTTTTGCCGCCCTTTGCCACAGGGCATCAGCAGATATATTAATCCCCGGTGAAATCACTCCACCGATATAATTTCCTTCTTTGTCTATAACATCATAGGTGGTTGCTGTTCCAAAGTCAATGATAATAGCTGGTCCTCCATAAAGCTTCAGAGCTGCAACAGCATTCACAATTCTGTCCGCTCCTAATTCCCTGGGATTATCCGTTCTGATATTGAGTCCTGTTTTGATCCCCGGTCCTACAATTAAAGGGTTAATGCAAAGATATTTTCGGATACCATGCTCAAGGGAATACATAATATCGGGAACCACAGAAGCAATAACCACTTGCTCCATACTTTTGGGGTTAATATCGTTATGCTGTAATAAATTATATATGAACATACCTAACTCATCGGAGGATTTATAACCGTGAGTACTCATTCTCCAATAAGCGGTTAATTTTTCTCCCTCATAAGCGCCCAGAACAATATTGGTATTACCGACATCAATAGCTAATATCATGCTCTTTCCTTCTTTCATTAGTATATAAAAGCAGACACATAGTGTCTGCTGATCAATCCTTAAATATTATATATTTTTTTCAATCCTTTTACAATGACAACCGTCAAAATTGCTGCCACGATCATTTCGGGAATTCCATTGGCTGTAGCAATTCCCAGCAAAATCACCTTTGCAGTACCTGATTTGCCTACAGCGCTGAATGCTTCAACGACCCTTTGGGCATAAAGAATATACATCATTCCTAATACCAGGACCGTATTGGTACAGCTTCCAATCATCGCTCCCGCTATAATGGAGATATAATCATTGGCAAATTTTTGGATACCATAATATCCATAGTAAGCCATGATTCCTACTAATATCCTCGGTAAAACGGATACTAAAGGATTCATAAAGGCAAAGGACAATATACTGGTAGGCTGGGTCAGATTTCTAATGAGACTGGCAAGTCCAAAGGATAATCCTACAATCCCACCTACTAAAGGGCCTCCGGTCATGCCTCCAATAATTGTCGGAACGTGAGCAATGGTTGCACTAACAATAGGCAGTCGAATGGTGCCTATAGGCGTTGCATCCAAAATAATAGAAATTGCCACCAGCATTCCGGTTAAAACGAGCTTTTGCGTTGAGCTTCTTTTGGCTAATGCTGTTTGATTCACTTTTTCACCTCCGTTCTCGTTCCGTAAGGATACAAGACGCATCATATAATGTTTTTCATAGTCTGATTTTAATAATATATAATTTCTTGCTTTCTATAAAATATGCGTAGAAACTATATAATAATAAATATCAGCTATGGAATTTATTATAGCAAAAATAAGTGAAACTTCAATCACTGTTTTTTCTTTTTTCAGTTTCTTTTAAAATAGCTTCCTTTATGGGTTGTCCTTCTGGCGTCATGTATATCTTATACCATAGTTTCAACATTTTGATCAGTTCCCTTTGTTCCGATTCTAATCTTTTGATTTCCAAAGGCACCCCTATTTCATCAAAATCATAATCACATTCTTCCGCCCTGGCTTCAAAATACACTTCTCCATTTTCATAAAATCCAATGGTAAAAATGGCATGCAGTTTTTCTGCTAAAGAAATGCAAATCATTCGAAGTTCATTTCTGATAGAAGTGGGAATCCCATCGAATTCCGGATTGCTATAATATTTCTGAGTATAATAAGAAGCTGAAAATATCACTTTTTTCTCCATTTGATCATCTCCTAAATATAACCGTATAATCCCCTGACAGAAACTTCTCCTGAAAAAACAGTAATAACTTGTCCATCTTGCTTTTCTACCATAAGTTCTCCTTCTTTGGACAGATCTACTGCTTTACCGATAAATTCCTCATTTCTATGGATAATTTTTACCTCTTTTCCAAGGGTTAAACAGTGGTTCTTATATTTTTCAAGCAAATCTTCCATATCTTGATTCTTCATATAGAGTTCATAATATTGTTCAAGGTACATTAAAATGGCTTTTACGATCTCTTTTCTGTCATACTCCTTTTCCCCTTCGATTTTTAAAGAGGTAGCAGTATTTTTTAAGTCTTCTGGAAAGGAATCCGTATTCACGTTAATGCCTATCCCCAGAATAATATAATTGATTTTTTCCATTTCAGCGCTCATTTCTGTTAATATGCCGCATATTTTTTTATTGTGCAGCACAAGATCATTAGGCCATTTTATTTGAACCGGAAGTCCTGTTGCCTCCTTTATTCCTTCACAAACCGCAAGTCCTGCCAATAAAGTAATTTTAGAAGCATCTGTAGGTGCAATAGACGGTCTTAAAATCACCGACATCCATATGCCCGTTCCGGCCGGAGAAATCCAAGTTCTTCCCAGTCTCCCCCTGCCAGCCAACTGTTCCTCCGATATGACTATGGTACCTTCCTTTTCGCCGCTGGCGGCCAGTTTTTTAGCTTCTTTATTGGTTGAATCGATCTGATGATAATGAACAATCTTTCTTCCCAGCCATTTGGTTTTTAAATGATATAAAATTTCGTCTTCTGTCAATAAATCAGGAGTTTCCTGAAGTAAATATCCCTTTTTTGTAACGGATTCTATGACATATCCTTCTTCCTTCAGATGAGAAATAACTTTCCAGATAGCAGTTCTTGAAACACCTAAAACTTTGCTTATTTCTTCTCCGGATACATATCCGTCGGAGTCCTTTAATAATTGCAGAATTTTTGATTTCATCTTGTACTCTCCTAATCTATGTATTGAAACAAAACACTACAGCTTATACTGTAGTGTTTTCACTGGAAATCTCTGAAATTTCTTCTTTGGAAGTTTCTGTTTCACTTTGAGAAGTTTCCGATTTTTCTTCCTTCTCTTCAACTTTATTAAATAATTCTGCGAATTCTTTTCCTGATATTTTTTCTTTTTCCATTAAAAGCTGTGCTGTCTTATGGAGGATATCGATATGATTTCTTAAAATAGCCTGAGCTTCTTCATACGCGTGCTCAATAATCGCTCTGATTTCTCTGTCAATCGCTCCTGCCACTGCTTCTCCATAATTTCTTGTATGAGCAAGATCTCTGCCTATAAATACTTCGTCGTTGTCATCTCCAAATTGAATAGGGCCGAGGCTGCTCATACCGTATTTCGTTACCATATTTCTTGCAATAGCTGTAGCCCGCTCTATATCATTGGAAGCCCCGGTGGTAATATCGTCTAAAATAATCTTTTCAGCGGCTCTTCCTCCAAGAAGGCTTATGATTTCCTGTTCCATACGCTTCTTAGTCATATACATTTTGTCTTCTCCAGGAAGAGGCATTGTATAACCTCCTGCCATTCCTGTGGGAATAATAGAAATGCTATGAACCGGATCAAGTTCCGTAAGCACCTGATGAATAATCGCATGACCTGCTTCGTGATATGCAGTAATTTTCTTTTCTTTTTCAGAAATCACTCGACTCTTCTTTTCAGTACCAATACCAACTTTTACAAATGCCTTCTGAATAGTTTCCATATTGATTGCGCGTTTACTTTCTCTGGCTGAAAGCAATGCGGCTTCATTAAGTAAATTTTCAAGATCCGCCCCTGTAAAGCCAGCGGTTGTTTGCGCAACTACTTTAAGATCTACATCTTCTTCAAGAGGCTTTCCTTTTGCATGGACCTTCAGAATTTCTTCTCTTCCCTTTACATCTGGTCTACCTACTACAACCCTTCTGTCAAAACGGCCGGGACGGAGCAACGCAGGGTCAAGTATATCCGCTCTGTTAGTCGCTGCGATAACAATAACCCCTTCATTCACTCCGAAACCATCCATCTCAACAAGTAATTGGTTCAGAGTTTGTTCTCTTTCATCATGGCCTCCTCCAAGACCTGCTCCCCGCCTTCTTCCTACGGCGTCAATTTCATCTATGAAAACGATACATGGAGAATTTTTCTTAGCCTGTTCAAAGAGGTCTCTTACCCTGGAAGCTCCTACCCCTACGAACATTTCAACAAAGTCTGAACCGGAAATACTAAAAAACGGAACTCCCGCTTCTCCAGCTACAGCCTTTGCCAGCAAGGTTTTACCTGTTCCCGGAGGTCCTACCAAAAGAACACCTTTAGGGATTCTCGCTCCCAGTTCAACATATTTTCTGGGCTGTTTTAAAAAGTCAACAATTTCTTTTAATTCTTCTTTTTCTTCATCTAATCCTGCTACATTATTAAAAGTAACTTTTTTCTTATCATCTACAACCATTTTAGCACGGCTTTTACCAAAACTCATTACCCGGCTTCCGCCGCCGCCCCCTTGTACTTGCTGCATAATGAATATTAGCAGAATCACCACTAATACCATAATAACAAGGGAAGGTAAAAGCTGTATGAACCAATTGGGCCGGCTAACTGAATAAGTAACAATTTGTGTATTTTCTTCAAACTGCTCAATACGTTCCATAAAATGATCCACACTGGGAACACTAATAACAACCAGATCTCCGTTTTTCAGAGTCGCTTTGACTTCTGCTCCTCTGGAATCGGCATCAGGATAAATGTCTAATCTTTTAACTTCTTCATTTTGCAGATTTTTAATCAATTGATCATAAGTAACCTGATTTTCAGGACTATTAGGGATACTATTTGTAGTAAAAATCACAGCTAAAATGATGATAATAAAAATCAGCATATATAAGCTGAGCCCTTTAAAATATTTTTTCAAACCCATTCCTCCTTCCTGTCTCTAAAAATGCCCTAGGCACCTCGTACAGTTATAAACTTTGCCATCATATTATGATACCATACTAATCCAAGGAGTGCAAGAAAGCCCCCGGATGCTTATTCTTCCGTATCTCTCATCACAGCTATATATGGAAGATTTCTGTACTTTTGCATATAATCAAGACCATATCCCAGAACAAATTCATCAGGAATCGTAAAGCCTACATAGTCTACTTTAACATCGGATACTCTTTGCTCTGGTTTATCCAGAAGGGTACAGATACGAAGGCTGGCCGGTTTTCTGTTGTTTAAAGTCTTAACTAAATAACTTAGGGTACGACCTGAATCAATAATATCTTCAACAATCAACACATGTTTCCCTTCTATAGGTTCATCCAGGTCTTTTACAATTTTTACAACCCCACTGCTTGTCATTTCATTGCCATAACTGGATACTGCCATAAAATCCATCTCTAACGGAAGATCGATCTCTTTAGAAAGATCCACCATAAACATAACTCCACCTTTTAAAACACATATTAAGCAAATTTCTTTTCCGGAATAATCCCTGGTAATTTGCTGTCCCAATTCCTTAATGCGATTTTTAATTTTTTCCTCTGAAATCAGTACGTCTAGTTGCTTCATTACAATGTTCCTCCCATTTTACAAATAAATAAATGTCATCATTATATCTCATACTTCATCTTTAGTCAAAGGAATCCACCTTACCTGTAAAACTTTTTCCGTGGATGAAGTAATTTTATAAGCATCGCTATACCGATAACCAATCACCCAAAGAATTTTATTCCCATCTGCCAGTAAGGGAATCCTGTCTCTTTCATCCCTTGGAATTTTTTCATCAATGAAAAAATCCTTAAGTTTTTTGGTTCCATTTTTAAGAAGAATACGGTCTCCAGGCTGTTTCGTTCTAATATGCAGACCAGTTTCTATTTTATCATAGTCAAAACTTTTCGTACAGGTATTCTGATGAGATAAGTTAAAATTCTCTTTATCCAGTACGATTACTTCCACCTTAGCATTCAATTCTTTTACAAATATGGTTGAAGGTACAGAAACATCGTAGCAAAATCCTTCAAAAAGTTCTTCTCCTGCCTGAAATATTAAATCTTCATACTGCCTTTTTACAATGATATCATTAGGCAGACAAAGCTTTTTACCCGTACCTTTCCTGCTTAATTCAATAACGTCCAGAACATGGTTTAAGTCGATGTTTTTCAACTGTCCCCTTAACCTTTCCAGAACGATTCTTATGATTCGCTTTTGAAGGACAGGATGATATGAGCAAAACAAAGGATTATCCAGTATTACAAGATGGGCTTTTTCTTCTTTGATACAGAGCTTGAGATGCTTGTTTGCCTCATCGTTTAAAAAGCTTTCTTCTTCCCTGAGGAGGGTGCTCATATTGTATAGGGTCTTAACAATATTTGGATTGAAATTTTTTTTAATAAAAGGAATCAGTTCATTGCGTATTTTATTTCGGGTGTATATGTTGAGTGCATTGGTATAATCTTGTCTATAATGTATATGATTTTCCAGGCAGTATTGTTCGATCTCATCCCTGGTAAATTCGAGCAAGGGCCTTATTATATGGTCCCTGACCGGAGTAATGCCTCCTAATCCCTTCATGCCACTGCCTCTAAACAACTGCATTAATACCGTTTCTGCCTGGTCATTCATATTATGGGCCACTGCAATTTTGTCCCCGTGGGTTTCTTCTCTCACTTTTTCAAAGATCTCGTACCGAACTGCTCTGCCAGCTTCTTCTTCACTGCATTTTCTTTTTAAAGCCTCTTTTTTCACATCTATGTTATATATAAAGCATGGAATATCCCATGTTTTACATATGTCACGAACATAAGCTGCATCCTCTTCAGCTTCTTTGCCCCGTATTCCGTGGTTGATATGAACAGCAGTTATTTTAAATGGAACAATCCGGGATACTTGCTTTAACAGATGAAGCAGACACATGGAATCTGCTCCTCCGGACACCCCGACTATTATATTATTATCTTTTTGTATCATATTATATTCTTTTATAATTTTATAAATCCTCTGTAACATAGGCACACCCATCAGAAAAATAGTTTTATATTTAGATGATACAAAATGCGTTATATAAATGCAAGTGTCGTACTAAAAATAGTAAAAAAGCAGTGCACAATTCGTACACCGCCCAAAAACTATGTATTCACTTAGATGCTGTCATCAGAAAATCTGGGATGCAAAATAGATAAAGAGTACAATACTTAAAAACAAACAGCCGTTTAAGATCCAATCTGTACTCCGTTTTTTAAGTTTTCTGCCGGAGTATATCGGTTTGCTTTTTTTCATATAATTTCCGATGATTTTTTCTGCTTCAGCAACAATATCCTTTGGCATTCTATTAGGATTTACATCTTTATTCAAGATGAAAATGGCCTTTTCGTACCAACCACCCTTGTCATTTTCAATAAATACCACTCGGCCGTTAGAAAAATATTCCATAGGAAAACCTCCATCATACTTTATGTTCATGGATAAGTTTTCCCTATATTTGTCATTATATGCATGTAAAAATCACAAATATTTTTCCCACACCTTAGCGACTAAAATCGTCATGTCATCTTCTATTTCATGATCAGAATTCTCTTTTGCAATGTTTAAAAGATAATCAGCAATATACTCTGGTTGGTTGGTATCTATGCCTTTCAGGATCTCGCTGAACCATTTTTCTTTTTCTATGATGTCTTTCTTGGAGTCTAAAACCCCATCCGTCACCATAACAATAATGTCTCCGTCTTTTAGTTTCTTCTTGGTGACATCAATATCTACATTGCTCAGCATGCCTACCGGCAGGGAAGAAGAACCAATAACTTCTACCATTTCTCCTCGTTTTATGAATGCTGAAGCGGCTCCAATTTTAACAAATTCCGCAACTCCTGTATACAAATCGATAATCGTCATATCGAGGGTTGAAAAGAAATCCTCGTTGGATTTTAAAACCAGTACGGAATTGATCATTTTAATGGCCAGATCCTTGTCAAATCCTGATTCTATGAATTCTTCCAGAAGTTCTATGGCTGCACTGCTTTCTTCGCTGGCTTTATTGCCGGTCCCCATGCCATCAGAGAGAGCTAAAAGATATTGGCCGTTCTTTATTTCCATAAAGGAATAATTATCTCCCGATATGGCATTGCTTTCTTTTGATTCTCTGGCTACTCCTGTCATAATCCTGAATTTTTCTTCTTCGATGAGTTTCATCTTACATTTGTCTTTGCTGCAAATGCCAACACATCCACTGTCTATGACTTTCATTCTCCTGCCCAGAATCTTACTTACTACAGGCAGAATATTTTTTGTACACAGCCGCTTCCCTTTGCAAGGAGAATGCTCAATCACCACTTCGTATTTATTTTGACGGTTCAAAACTACGATTACATCAGATACAATAATTTTTTCCCGGTCCAGTTCTACTTTAATGGCTTGTTCCAGTTCTTCTTTGAAATAAACTTCTCCGTATACTTCCATTGCTAAATTGCCAATGATGGATGAAACCCCTTTTAATTGCTCTGATACCAATTCCCTGCTTTCCACTATTCTGTTATGCCAAAGCAGGTTTAATTTATACAGTTCAAACATCCTGTTGGTCGTATCAGTAAATACATCTACCCTTAAACATTTATCCACAAAATCTTGCGGAATATCACTAAGGTCGATTCGGGATTTTCTTTCTGCAGCGGATAAAATGCTAAATACAGTTTGGTATGTATTATAAAAATCAGTCTCCCAGCAATGGGAACACAAACCGCAATCCTTGCATACTCTGGAAGCAACATCTTCAATCAGCATGGATACATCCCGCTGATTTAAACTGGTCTTTTTTCTGGAAATATTAGAAAATGTCCTGGATAATTTTAAAAAAGCATTGGAAAACGCTTCTAGTTGCTGCGCTGTAATGTCTCTTATGCGTTTATAATAAACTTCTTGCCCTGTTTCAGATTCATTGTTTATAAACTGTTTAATATAGGTTATAACTCCTTTAGGGAAAGTAAAAAACAGAATACTGGCTGCAATAATGGGTTTTAAAAAATCATAGGTAATCGCTGTGCCCTCAAAATAAAAAGAAACGATCATCTGTCCTAGTAAAAAGCCTATACCGCTCCCTATTCGTCCGATGTCTTTAAAGAGTCCAGTAATCATCCCGGATATACCTAAAACCCCAATAGATCCTGCAGGCATTACCCCAATAAGGGTTAGTATAGTTCCAATCACAATGCCTACAGTTCCTCCTATAGAAGGTCCTCCTATAAATCCAAATAGTAAAACCAGGAATATACTAATCACTTCTCGAAAATAAATTCCACTGACAGAAAAATCAATAACACCAGCAATGGCTGTCCCAAAAATTAAAATCAAACTGATAATTTCTTCATTGCTTAAAATCGTTCTTTTTAAGGAACCTTTTATACATGAAATTGCACTGCCATATATGTACGCAGCTGTAAAAACAAAAATGCTTTCTAAAACTGCTACAATCAAATAGTAGCCCGAAAAACCATTAATAGCCGCAGTTAGTATACCCATGGCAAAGCAGGAACCCATGGCAAGAACAGCTTGTACAATTTTAGTTGGCTTATAGCCCCTGGCTTCTACCAAATACTGAAATACAAGCATTAAAACAAAAGTTCCGATATATTTTGAAGACAAAACAGAGTCTCTTACACTTAAAACGCCTGCACAAGTGAATAAAAGCAACCAAATTCGATTGGCCTTCGCAGGCAAACCTGCAGCAAAATAAGCAATGCTTAGAGGAAGTAAATTGGTAAAAAGAATGACTCTGGAAATTGTAAATCCTACAAGATCAATGAATAAGTCCTTATAAGTTACGTCCAGGAAAAAATTTTTCCAATGGATGGTTTTTTTCGCTTTCGGCAGATCTACTTTCTTAAATGTACTATATTCTACGCGTTCCATATTTATCGTACCCCTCCCTATTTTTGCTTTTTCATTATAATAGAAAGGGATTAAATTATTTGTCACTATCTGGAAACTCATCCAAAAACCTTTAGACAACTTGTCCATCCATTTTACAAAAACTAAAAATACATACCTCTTGAATGCTGTTTTTTGTATATAACTGATGGTTTGATGAAACTCTTGATAGTACTTTCTTCATATGGATCCTGTAAAAACACAAGAAAGCAACACGTTTTACTTGTGAAATATAAAAGTTGGCATAGGAAACTCGGAGAAATTTCCTATGCCAACAACAAAAAAAAGATATATGCAAAGATTTGCATATATCTTTTTAGATGGGCGCAATAGGGCTCGAACCTATGACCCCCTGCTTGTAAGGCAGGTGCTCTCCCAGCTGAGCTATGCGCCCTTATGGTAGCGGAGGACGGAGTCGAACCGCCGACACTACGGGTATGAACCGTATGCTCTAGCCAACTGAGCTACTCCGCCACATTTTTGGTTGCGGAGAGAGGATTTGAACCTCTGACCTTCGGGTTATGAGCCCGACGAGCTACCAGGCTGCTCCACTCCGCGACGAAAAACATAACTGACAATGTTATATTATAAAGAGCTTTTGAGGGTTTGTCAAGTATAAATTTTTATTCAGTTTTTTCCATAAATACAATTTCATCTTCTTTTACCATGCCCAGTTTTTCTCTTGCCACTTTTTCTACATAGATGTCTGATTGAATATACTCTTTTTCTTTTAAAAGCAATTCCTGCTCTTCTTGGGCCAATTGAATTTTTTCACTGTATTCTGCTTTTTGTTTTTCCAGACCCCTGTTAATTTTTTGCAGATCATAAGTTTTAAATGCAATCATCCCAAAAAACATAGCTAAGAATAAAACATTCCAGCTAATAAAGCGTTTCTTTTGTCTTTTTCTCCTACTCAATACAATCCCCTCTTTGCCCCTCTTGATCATCCAGTGCATCAACTCTTCATACAGTATTTAAACAAAAAAGTTTCACAGGGGAAACTCTCGCACCAAACACAGTTGCCAAAACCGACAAAATATAATACGCGCGAGTACATCTCCTGCCCGCAAGGCTTTTTATTACATAGGAAATCCGGATGAATTTCCTATGTAATAAAACATTCTTCATCCAACTCCGATATCCTTTTTTCTTAAAGAAACTTTAAACTTTTTTATACATAATATAAAGTTCTCTTAACATTTGCTTTGATTTACGCTTTACCCGATTCTTTGATTTATGTATAAAGATTTTAGTTCGTACCCCCAGGATTCTCATAGGGCGAGAAATCCATTTATAGGGATAAGAAAGGATTTTTAGAATCATTCTAATAGGTATAAGAACGATCTTTATGAGTCCCCGGATTATTCTCTTGATCCAGTATATAATCCAGTCAGAAATTTTCATAAGGAAAATACTAAAAGTAAAAAAGTAAGTTACATTTCCAAGGAATGCGCCAAGTAAAGCAAATCCCCTAATCTCCCCATAATTCTTGCTGAAAAGTACAAAAAACATAAAACTGGATACTATGATCCAATAAATCAAGTCTTCTAACTGAATGACCCAGTTAGGATGAGGAATAATCTTTCTGATGATACGGAATACGTCATAAAAAATTCCTATAATGATACCTGCCTCAACTGCTGCAATAAATATCTGTGCCTGCTCACTAATAGATACAATCAAGTCAATCCACTCCTACTTAAAGAGCTTTCCTAAAAATGAATTCCCTTTCTTGGTAAAAGCCTCTCCATCATGATAAATCAAGCTCTCTATTTCACCTTCTATTTCCAATTCTTTTTTCTCCAGATTGAGCTTGTTTACATGAAGTTCTGTACCTTTTATTGTGAGCATACCCATTTCTGTTTCAACATCTACATTTTCTTCATCAAATGCCAGGACATCCAAAACTCCTGTGATTGAAAGCGTTTGGCGATCCTGCATTATAATATTATGGCCTTTTTGATTTACAATTTTGTCCTCCATAACATTACCACCTTTCAATACAACCTGCAAACTTTCCATTTTATTTATATATATTGAAGGTTGTATTGAAAAATGCGTATAAGTCTATAAATGTCTGTACATATTCTCTACTTCTTCTTTTTTAACATGTTCCTTAACATCCAACACTTCAACTTTTGTAGTGTTATTGCCAAAGCGGATCTCTATAATATCCCCTACTTTAACAGCAGTACTTGCCTTGGCTTCTTTTCCGTTTATCAAAACTCTTCCGGCATCACAAGCTTCATTGGCAATCGTTCTTCTCTTAATTAAGCGGCTTACTTTAAGATATTTATCTAAACGCATGGATTCATCTCCTAATATTTTTATTTTTTTTAAGTAAAGAAGTTTCCATCCTGTCCGGAGGGTTTTTTATTACATAAGAAATCCGGAGGAAGTTCCTATGTAATAAAAAAATCTACACTCGAAAAAGTGTAGATTTGTCATTTGAAATATGTATCATGCGCATCAAGTATTTTACTTTGCATTTACTGCATCTTTTAAAGCTTTTCCAGCTTTAAATCTTGGCGCTTTAGAAGCAGGAATACTCATTGGTTCTCCTGTTTGAGGATTTCTGCCTTCTCTGGCTGATCTTTCTGCTACGTCAAAAGTTCCAAATCCAACGAGTTGAACTTTTCCGTTTTTAGCAAGTTCTTCTGTCACCACTTCTTCGAATGCTTTGAGTACTTTTTCTGTGTCTTTTTTGCTCATTTCAGCTTTTGCAGCCATAGCTGCTACTAATTCGGACTTGTTCATAAATCCTTCCTCCTCTTATTTCATTTTACATTTGTAATGTAACAAATAAAAAACTACTCAATTTTAGAGACTTTAAGTTTCGACTCCTCCCATAAAGCATCCATTTCTTCGAGAGTCATGTCTTCCAACCTTCGATCCCTTGCAATTGCAGTATTTTCAACGTATTCAAATCTATTTATAAACTTTTCTATAGCATTTGTCAAGGCAAATTCAGGATTTATTTTTAAAAATCTAGCAATATTTACAACGGAGAATAATAAATCTCCATATTCTTCCATAATATGTTCACTTTTTCCTGATTTATAGGCTTCTTTAAGCTCCTCAAATTCTTCTTCGACCTTATTTAAAACATCCTGTATATCTGTCCAATCGAATCCTACATGGGCTGCCTTTGCTTGTACCTTATAGGCTCTGACTAAAGCCGGAAGTACCTCAGGAACGCTTTTTAATACTTCTGTTTGGTTTTCAAAGCCTTTTTCTTTTTTCTTAATCTGCTCCCAATTCTGCAAAATCTCTTCTGTACTTTCTACACTAATATCTCCAAAAATATGAGGATGCCGCAGGATAAGCTTTTTACAAATACCATCTATAACCTCATCTATTGTAAATTCCTTATTTTCTTCGGCAATTCGTGAATGAAATACGATTTGCAAAAGCAGATCTCCCAGTTCCTCTTTTAAACTCTCTTTATTGCCTTTTTTAATGGCATCAATCACTTCGTAACTTTCTTCAAGAAGATTCGGAAGAAGGCTCTCATGAGTTTGCTTTAAATCCCAGGCACAACCGTTTTCACCCCTAAGGGTCCTCATAATTTCCAAAAGGTCTTCATAAGTATATTTTTCTTTTTTATCCATTCTGCACCCACTCATTTAATACAGTGTTACTCTCTTAACTTTAATTTAACATGAGTATAGCATAAAAAAACACTTCATGACAAATAGTCAAATTTGATCAGAAATAAGTTAAAAATTGATGAAAAATGCAGACAGAAAATCTATCTGCATTTATTGTTCCATTTGTTTTCCTAAAAATCCTGCTGCTGACTGCGCCAGTTTGGTTTCTACTTCTCCCATCTGGGCGTTTTTGTCAGCAGATAAGAAGATCACCGCTCCTACGACATCTCCTTCAGCAATAATAGGGGATATAAGTTCAGAAGTATAATTGAGCGTCGTTTCATCTGCCAGAATAGGAATAAATTTCTCATCATCCTTGGATGCAGTAAATACAGTTCTTTCTTCAATAACCTTTTCAAGGGACTGGCTGATATTCTTATCCAAAAATTCTTTTTTAGAACCTCCTGATACAGCAATGATCTGGTCTTTATCCGCAATGCAGGTAATAAGTCCTGTTGTTTGAGACAAAGCTTCAGCATATTCTTTTGCAAAAGTTCCTAATTCACCTATAGGAGAATATTTTTTCAAAATAACTTGTCCATCATGATCTGTAAAAATTTCCAAAGGATCTCCTTCTCTGATGCGTAAGGTTCTTCTTATTTCCTTTGGGATCACCACACGTCCTAAATCATCTATTCTTCTTACGATTCCAGTAGCTTTCACATTAATTCCTCCTCTAATCTCTAGCGTTCATAATCATTTTCAATAATAGTATGATTACAATATTGTTATTTTATGCATGTTTTCCATTTTTCTTCTAAAACAAAAAACGAGGAAATATTCCTCGTTTTTTAACTTCATTATTCTATTTTCTTACTTTAATGGTGTCCCAAACTTCTTTATTGATCTCAACAGTTGCCTGATTCATCCATTCCTGTACTTTAGACTGATAAAAACTTTGCTTTTCTAATTCATAATAACTTTGCTCTGTTTCTTCCTTATCTGGTTCTATGATTTCTTCCAACTTTATAATATGGTATCCATAGCTTGTTTCTACCAGGTCGCTGATTTCTCCGACTTTTAACCCAAAGGCCGCTTCTTCAAATGCCGGTTCCATCTGATTTCTTCCAAAAACATATTCTCCGTCAGAAGGCAGGGAGGCTTCATCCTGTGAATATTCCTGGACTAAAGATGCAAAATCTTCTCCTGCTTTTGCCCTTTCTAAGGCTTCCTGCGCCTTGTTATAAGCTTCTTCTTGTTCTTCTTCCGAAAGCGCTACCAATTGCCCGTTTTTTATGTCATGGGTTTTCAACAGAATATGTTTGGCTCTGACCTGCTTTAAACTTTCTTTGTTTTGCTCAAAGAATTCTTCAAATTCTTCCTGATCGACAACAAAATCTTTCGTAATCGCTTCATATAATTTTTGGCTGATGATGTTTTCCTCTGCTATTTTTTCAAGGGTTGCATTTGAAATCCCCATATTTTTTACTTCTTCTTCACCAATTTCTGATTTAAGAATACTTGCCCGAGTCTTTATTTGCTCCTTCTCTTCATCGGTTAAAGCCAGTTTCATCTTTTTGGCTTCCTGAACCTGAAGCTTGATCGATTTAATAGAATCCAGAGCTCTTTCTTTCGCCACTTCTTCTGCCGGTTTACCATCAAACTTTGTCTCCCAGATGTCTTCTTCTCCTATACTCTGGTATACCTGTTTAATTCGCCACAAATAGACTTTATACTCTTCTACACTTACCTTTCCGTCATTGATCACTGCTACATATTCTGTTTTTCTGGAGCAGCTGGTTAGTAATATTCCTGCAACTATGATTATGGATAATATCGCTGTCATTCGTTTTTTAAAGCCCATTTCTCAAACCCCATTTCATATATATGCCTTGTGTATAGTTTTGCCCCATTTTTCTATATTATAAAAGAATTTTACTGCAACTTCAAACCTTTCATGGCTTGTAATAAATTCTTAATATATCTGATAAGTGTCTCTTTTTCATCATCGGATACATGATATATGAAATAAGGGTTTTCTGCAGCTGCAAAAGTCAGTTTTCTGTTATATTTGCCAAGCAGTTCCGGAATCTTTGAAGGATCTATACGGGCATCTTTTTTCAAAGTAATATTCACCTTGTTTCCCTTTTGAGCAATAGACACGATGTCTAAGGCGTGGGCTTCTGATTTTATAAGGGCAATTTCCAGCAGATTTTGCACACTCTTTGGAAGATCACCGTATCTGTCTTCAATTTCTTCCTGTAAGTCGAAATAATCCTGCTCGGTTTGTATCGAGGCAATCTTTTTATAGATTTCCAGTTTCTGCATCTCATTCACTATGAATTTATTAGGTATATAGGCATTGACATTTAATTCTATAGAGGTTTCAAAGGCCTCTTGTACAACTTCTCCTCTTTCTTCCCGAACAGCTTCTTCTAAAAGCTTACAATACAGATCATATCCTACAGCTTCCATATGTCCATGCTGCTGTTCTCCAAGCAGATTCCCTGCCCCTCTGATTTCCAGATCTCTCATGGCAATCTTAAAACCAGAACCAAACTCTGTAAATTCTTTAATAGCCTGAAGTCTTTTTTCTGCCGCTTCCTGCAGAACCTTATCTTTTTGGTACATCAGATAAGCATACGCAATACGATTGGATCGCCCTACTCTTCCCCTTAACTGGTAGAGCTGGGATAATCCCATATAATCAGCATCCTGGATAATAATTGTATTCACATTGGGTATATCAAGACCAGTCTCGATAATTGTGGTACAAACAAGGACATCAATTTCTCCATTGATAAAATCCATCATAATATTTTCCAGTTCTCTTTCGCTCATCTGTCCATGGGCATAGGATACAACGGCCTCCGGAACCATTTCCTGGATCTTAGCAGCTACTTGATCAATGTTTTTTACACGATTGTACAGATAATATACCTGTCCATTTCTTGCAAGCTCACGATGAATCGCGTCTTTTACAAATTCCGGATTGTACTCCATAACATAAGTCTGTACGGGATACCTCTCTTCCGGAGGTTCTTCCAAAACACTCATATCCCTGATGCCTACAAGACTCATGTGAAGGGTTCTGGGAATAGGGGTAGCTGTTAATGTCAAAACATCTACATTTTCTTTCAGATATTTTAATTTTTCCTTATGAGCAACACCGAATCTTTGCTCCTCATCGATAATAAGCAACCCTAAATCTTTAAATACAATATCTTTCGATAAGAGTCTGTGGGTACCTATGATAATATCGATCATACCTTTTCTTAACTGCTCAATGGTCTCTTTTTGTTCTTTAGGCGTTCGGAAACGGGACAGCAATCCCACTTTAACAGGGAAATCCTTCATCCTCTGGGCAAAGGTATTATAATGCTGCTGTGCCAAAATAGTCGTAGGCACAAGGTAAGCGACCTGCTTACCGTCTTGTACCACTTTAAACGCAGCACGAATAGCAACTTCCGTTTTTCCATACCCCACGTCTCCACAAAGAAGACGTTCCATGATTTTATCGCTTTCCAAATCCCTTTTGACTTCCTCGATGGCTGTAAGTTGATCGCTGGTTTCTTCATAAGGGAACATATCTTCAAATTCTTTCTGCCAGACTGTATCAGGACTGTACCTAAAGCCCCTGTTCTTTTGTCTTTTTGCATACAGTTCGATCAGTTCTTTGGCTAAATCTGATACTGCTTTTTTAACCTTTGCCTTGGTTTTTGCCCAATCGCTTCCCCCAAGTTTATTGAGCTTAGGTCCCTTGCCTTCTGCACCTATATATTTTTGGATCATATCCATTTGGTTGACAGAAACGTATAAGTTCCCACTGTCTGCATAGCGAATCTTCAAATAATCTTTGCTGACATTGTCTACAACTATTTTCTCTATTCCCTGATAGATTCCAATACCATGATTTTCATGAACCACATAATCTCCTATGGTAAGATCCGTAAAGCTTTCGATCTTTGAACCTTTTGGTTTCTTTTTAGTCTTTCTCTTCTTCTTTTCCTCTCCAAAAACTTCTTTGTCAGAAATAATGACAAAGTCTATCATGCCGTATTCAAAACCTTTATGAAAACTTCCGTGAGAAATAACGATTTGCCCCTTCTGTATAGGCTCTGATAGGTCATTTCTATAAGTACTTATAATGTTAATTTCTGAAAGTTCTTTTTGCAGTCTTTCTCCCTTGCTTCTTGGCCCTGCCAAAATAAGAATCCGACTATTTTTCTGTTTCCAGAAAAGCAGATCTTTTTCAAGAATATCAATCTGTTTATAGAAAGAATTGATGGACTTGACCGGAAACTGCAAAATTTCTTTGATGGTAAAATCTTTTATGCTATGGGTCAGCATGGTCATTAAAATGGTATCAAAATCTTTTATACTGTCTAAAAGGTCTTCATAACTAAAAAGGGTTTCCATTTGACGGGGAAGAATATAGCCTTTTTCCAGTCTTCCCTTCATGCTTTCTTCAAACTCTTCTATAGTCTTAAGACATCTTCCCTTCAGTCTTACAGGTTCATCTATTATCACCAGAGTCTCTTGATCGAGATAGTCCGCTAAAGTCACCGTATCCTCATAAAAATATCTGACATATCCTTCTATCCCCTGAAAAGTCTTTTGGTTCCTTACCTTTTCTAAGAAGGCTTCCACTGTTTTTGATAAAATCTCTTTCTGCTCTGTAAGGCCTTTTTTCTCCATCTGTTTTAAGCTTTTTTTAGTTTCTTCATTTATCAGCGTGATTGCCTGCTCAATGGCTTCTTCTGTAAATACCAATTCCCTCATGGGGAAGATTTCTATCTGATCTACTTTTTCATTTGATCTTTGAGTGATAGCGTCCATCTGCCTTATAGAATCAATCTCGTCATCCCAAAGTTCTATTCTGTACGGACTGGCTAAAGTTCCGGAATAGATGTCTATAATACCTCCCCTGATGGCAAACTGCCCCGGACTTTCTACCAATTCCACATGCTCATAACCCATTAAAACCAATTGGCGGCTAAGTTCTTGGGTAGATACGACATCCCCTATCTTAAGATGGATAATAAAGGACTTAAATACCTCTTTTTTAACGAGCCTGTCTAACATGGCTTCAACAGATAAAATGATCACTGGATTTCTATGATCCAACAAGGCCTTTATGATATTTAATCTTTGCCTTACGATATCTATACTGTGAACATCCGCACTGTAAAAAAGGGGGTCCTTTGAAGGATATATATAAATCTCATCTTTTATAAAAAACTGCATGTCCTCATAGATTTCTTTTGCCTTCATTTCATTATGTGTAAGAATGATAACCGGTCTGTCAGTATGAGTTTTTAGGGCATAAATAAGATGGGCTTTTTGTGAATCCAGGATACCTGTGGTCAATATAGGAGAGTGATTATTTTTTAAATTTTCCAATAATTTTTGATAAGATTCCAACTCAAGCAGCGGTTGTATCATTCCGCTAAAAGCAGTATTTTTCAAGTCGTCACTCCCTTATCCGCTGATTAAATTTATTCATGGCAGAGGTACTGCCTTCTCTTATAATGGTTTCAACAGCATCTGCAGCGAGTTTAATACTCTTTACCATTTCTTCTATTTCTTCTTTCGTAAAGCGACTTAATACATAGTCGGCCAAATCCCAGCCTGGAGGCTTTTCGCCAACACCAACTTTCACCCTTAAAAACTCCTGGGAATTTAGATGAGCAATGATGTTTTTTATGCCATTATGACCTCCTGCACTGCCTTGAGTACGGATTCTTAATTGTCCGATGGGCAGGCTGATATCATCATATATTATAATTATATGATTTCTGTCTATCTTATACCAATTCATAATCTCTATAACGCTTTGTCCGCTAAGATTCATATAGGTCTGAGGCTTTGCCAAAACAACTCTTTCTCCGGCAATCATTCCTTCTCCAAGCAAAGCCTGATGCTTTTTCTTATTTACATTAATGTTATGTTCAAAGGCTAATCTTTCGATGACTTCAAATCCCACATTGTGCCTTGTTGTTTCATACTGCATTCCGGGATTCCCTAATCCAATCACTGCAAACATTGATTTTCCCTCCGTTTTTTTTCATAGCAAAGAGCCCTAGTATAACTAGGGCTTAGGTATTTTTATATTTATATGTTCATTAATCAAATAATTTAGATACAGATAAATCTTCATGAATTCTATGAATAGCATCTGCCATAATAGGCGCAACAGAAATCTCTTTTAATTTTGAAATTCTTTTTTCTTTTGAAAGTTTAATAGTATTGAGTACAACCAATTCGGAAATAGCGGACGCCTCTATTCTTTCTATAGCGGGTCCGGACAATACCGCATGGGTACAACAAGCATAAACTTCTGTAGCTCCTCGTTCTTTTAAAGCATTGGCTGCATTTGTAATAGTTCCTGCTGTATCAATCATATCATCTACTAAAATAACTCTTTTGCCTTCAATATTTCCTATTATATTCATAATCTCTGAAACATTGGCTTTAGGTCTTCTCTTGTCAATAATCGCAAGAGGAATATCTAGTTTTGTTGCAAAAGATCTGGCTCTTCCCACACTTCCAAGGTCCGGAGAAACAGCAACAAAATCTTCCAATGAGCCAAACTTTTCAGTATAATATCTCGTTAATAAAGGCATTCCAACTAAGTGATCCACAGGAATATTAAAGAATCCTTGAATTTGAGCACAATGCAAATCCATTACAAGCACTCTGTGGGCTCCTGCTGTTTGAATGAGATCTGCAACCAATCTTGCACTGATAGGATCTCTGGCTCTTGTTTTTCTGTCTTGTCTTGCATAGCCATAATAAGGAATAACTGCTGTTATTCTTCCTGCAGAAGCTCTCCTTAGCCCATCGATCATAATGAGCAATTCCATCAGATTTTCGTTAACCGGCGCGGATGTAGGCTGAATAATAAATACATCTGCTCCTCTTACCTTATCATCAATTCGAACTGAAATCTCGCCATCGCTAAATCGTCCGACTTCTGCGTTTCCCAGTTTTAATCCTAATTCTTTTGCAATTTCCTCTGCTAACTCATGATGTGCATTACATGAAAAAATCTTGATTTCGCTGTTCGCGCTCCTCATGAAAAAAGGCCTCCTTAGAATATCGGTAATTTACACCCCCCTAATTCGACACTAATTATATCATATCTTTTATAATTTACAAAGGAATTTCTATCCTATCATTTATTTCTTCTCTCCACCCAGTTTTCCTTATTAACCTGTCTTGCTCTGGCGATACCTAATGCCCTCGCAGGAACATTTTCTGTAATAGTGGACCCTGCTGCTATAAATGCTTCTTTGTGGATCGTAACAGGAGAAACCAAATTGGTATTGCATCCTATAAACGCTTCGTCTTCAATAACGGTTCTATGTTTTTTATGACCATCATAGTTCACAACAACGGTGCCACAACCAAAGTTGACATTTTCCCCCACATCGGCGTCTCCAATATAAGTTAAATGGGATACTTTTGTATTATTGCCTATAGTAGAATTTTTTACTTCAACAAAATCGCCAATCTTTATATGGCTTCCAATTTTGCTGTTAGGTCTGATATATGCAAAAGGTCCTACTGTAGTGTTTGAACCTATTTCGCTTTCTAAGATCACGCTGGATTCAATACTTACATCATTGCCAATCTTTGCACTGTCTATTCGTGCATTAGGTCCTATAACGCAATCCTCTCCAATAACCGTTTTACCTTGAATGATGGATCCAGGATATATGATCGTATCTATGCCAATCGAAACATCTGGCTCAATATAGGTACTTTCTGGATCTATGATGGTAACCCCTTCATCCATAAATTTTTTATTAATGCGTCTTTTTAAAATCTGAGTTACTTCACTTAATTGTGCCCTTGAATTGACCCCTAAAATCTCCGTACTGTCTTTTACAATCATTGCATTGACCCTATAGCCTTTGGATAAAATAATATGAAGGGTATCTGTGAGATAATATTCTCCCTGTACATTGTGATTGGTCAGTTCTTTTAAAGCTTCCTTCAAAAGCCTTGCCTGAAAACAATACATTCCTCCATTGATTTCTCTTACTTTTAGTTCTTCTTCACTTGCATCCTTGTGTTCCACGATTTTTATAAAATTTCCTGCTTCGTCCCTTATAATTCTTCCATAGCCAGTGGGATCTTCTACAATTGCCGATAGTATTGTTACACCATTTTTTTCTTTTCTATGGGTTTCTATCATATTTTTCAAAGTTTCACCGGTAATAAGAGGCGTATCGCCATATAATACCAGGATATCTCCCTCTTCTTCAATAAAAGAATCTGCCTGCATCACTGCATGACCGGTTCCTAATCTTTCTTTTTGAACAGCATATTCCACCGAATCGCCAATGGCTTCCCTTACCTCTTCGCCTTTATGCCCGATCACAAGACAAATCTTCTGGCTGCCTGCATATTTTGCGGCATCCATTACATGTTCTATTAAACTTTTTCCAAGCATTTTATGTAATACCTTTGATTTTTTTGAATTCATTCTGGTGCCTTCCCCTGCAGCCAGTATTACTGTTGATAATCCTTTTGTCTCCCTAATGCTCATTCCAATCCCTTCCTTATTTCATAATATCTTATACATTGTCTCATGTTTATGACAAATTTTCAATATTCAATACTAGAAAGAGTTTCGCCCTCAAAATTCTCGCACAGGATACAGTGGGCAAAACCGACAAAATTTAATATGCGCGAGTTTCCATTTTGCCCGGAAGTTTTTTGCCATAGGAAATCCAAAAGAACTTCCTATGCAATAAAGTCAAAAAGGACGGTTCCTATGGCTTTTACCTTAAGGAACCGTCCCTCTAATTCATTTCTTATTCTTCGATATCAGCAGCGATTTCATCCTCTGCCACATCATCAGATTCTTCCGCTACAAGCACCATTTCATATTTTTCCAAAACAGCAGTTTGGATTTTATCTCTTGTTGCAGAATTAATTGGATGGGCAATATCTCTGAATTCTCCATCAATTGTTTTACGGCTGGGCATTGCAATAAAACGCCCCTTATCGCCTTCGATTACTTTGATATCATGCACAACAAATTCGTTATCAAAAGTAACAGAAACAACCGCCTTCATTTTACCTTCCTTGTTAATTTTACGTACACGGATATCAGTGATTTCCATATGCGAACTCCTCTCTGTAACATGATGCGGTCCTAGAGTAATCCCCCCGGATACCGTTTCGATTATATATCCTTATTATATAACAGATTTATCCAAATATCAATATGTTTTATATATTCAAATTTTACTTAAAAATATAACTTGTATTAAATTACACTAAATTACGCTTCCTTTTTTCAAAATAATCGGTTTTTCTTTCGTACCTATAAGTTCTCTTCCGTCAGAAACTACAACTTCTTTATCCAAAATAGCGTATTCTATCCTACAATTGTTTCCAATATATGTTCCTTCCATGATGACTGAATTTCTAATATCTGAATTGGTACCTGTAAATACCTTTCTAAATAAAACAGATTTTTCTACACATCCATTGATAATGGAGCCTCCACCAACCAAACTGTCTTTTACGCAGGCTCCAGGATTATACTTTACAGGGGGTTCATCTTTTACTTTGGTTGAAATATGGGGATATTGCTTTAAGAACAAATCCCTTACATCTTTCTTTAAGAAATCCATATTTACATCAAAATAAGTTCCAATTGATTTTAAGCTTCTCCAATATCCTTCAAAGGGGTAACCATAGATCTTAAGTTTTCTTCTGTATCTTATGATAATATCATTGACAATATCAAAACGGCCTTCGGATACAATATCTTCTAAAAGCTTAATCAGCAGGGTTCTTTGTATAACGTAAATTCCCAATGAGATAATACTGCTTTGAGGATCGATTGGCTTTTCTTCAAATTCTTTCAATCTATAGTCTTCATCCAGATTCATAACGCCATAATCGGATACATCTTCATCTTTCATATCCTTACATATGATGGTAATATCTGCTTGTTTTTGCTGATGGTATTCCAGGACTTTGTTATAGTCCATCTTATAAATCTGATCTCCTGACGCGATGATTACGAAGGGTTCATTACTTCTCTTTAAGAAGCTTATATTTCTGTAAATGGCATCTGCTGTTCCACGGTATCCAAAAGGATTATCGCTGGAGATATATGGTGAAAAAACAAAAAGGCCTCCTTGTTTTCTTCCTAAATCCCACCATTTCGCAGATGACAAGTGGTCTAAAAGTGAGCGGCAGTTGTATTGGGTAATAACTGCTACTTTATTAATTCCCGAATTAGACATATTGCTAAGCGTAAAGTCAATCGCTCTGTAAGATCCTCCTACGGGCATAGCCGGAATCGCTCTTTTTGCAACTAAATCCTTTAATTTTTCAGTTTTTCCGCCTTCTAAAATAATTCCAACCGCTCTCATGCTTCCACCCCTTCCAGAATCAGTGAACAACCTGATTCTAATCTTCCGTTGTCATAATGCGTTGGTGTTGTGTCCCCATAAACAACGCAATTCTTGCCAATCCATATACCTTCAGGTATTGTAGTATTTTCCCCTACAACACTGATCCCTGTATTGTATATACTCGGTTTATCTTTATTTGGTATATTTTCCCCTTCTCCTATTTTAACATTTTGGTTAATAATGCAATTTTCAGCTACAATACAGCGATCAAGCACAACACCTTCTTTTAATACAGAATTGGCCATTACTATTGAATCTCTTATTACGGCACCATTTTCTACAATAACACCTGGACCTAATACGGAATTGATCACTGTTCCATAGATCTCGCAGCCCTCTGAGATAATAGATCTGTGAACTTCTGCTTCTCCCCCTATATACTGAGGTGTTTGATAGTCTAAATTGGTGTAGAATTTCCAAAATTCTTCATACAAATTAAAGTTGGGAAGCGTTTCAATAAGCTCCATATTGGCCTGCCAATAAGATTCGATTGTCCCTACATCTTTCCAGTAATCTCTGAAACGATAAGCATAAAGTCTGTCCTCGTTTTCCAACATCGTAGGAATGATATGCTTTCCGAAATCACTGTCTTCATGACGTGCATTATCCTCAATCAGAGCTTGCTTTAATTTTTTCCATGTAAATATGTAAATGCCCATGGATGCCAAATTACTCTTGGGATTTTTGGGCTTTTCCTCAAATTCAACGATACGGTCTCCTTCTCCAGTGTTCATAATACCAAATCGATGTGCTTCTTCTATCGGAATTTCTAGTACAGCAATGGTTGCATCACAATTATTTTTCTTATGGAAATCCAGCATTTTGCTGTAATCCATCTTATAAATATGGTCTCCTGAAAGAATCAGTACATATTCTGGATTATAGTTATCAATGAATTTGATGTTTTGATAGATAGCGTTTGCTGTTCCTGAATACCAGGCGCCTTCCTGTTCCTTGACATAAGGAGATAAAATCGTAACGCCTCCTGCTTTTCTGTCGAGGTCCCAAGGAATACCGATTCCTATATGTTGATTTAAGCGCAGGGGTTCATATTGAGTCAGAACACCTACGGTATCGATTCCTGAATTAATGCAATTACTTAAGGCGAAATCGATGATTCGATATTTCCCTCCGAAAGTAACTGCAGGTTTTGCAAGATTTTTAGTCAGTATGCCAAGACGGCTTCCTTGGCCTCCTGCTAAAAGCATGGAGATAATCTCTTTTTTATGCATAGTCCCCCACTTCCCCTTCTCAATAGATATTTAACATCTAGCCCATCATATATAGTAAATTTCTAGTACATTTATAATAGCACAAGCTGTTATATTTTAGCAATCCATAATTGTTGGAACTTTATAACTATTAAGTCAAAACGGCCTAGAAGGCCGTTTTCAGGAATGGTTTTACAATTATTTCTTTTTTTCCCTCATCAACTTTTTCCAGAACCAATAGAGTCGCATACTCCTCTACCAGCTTTTCTTCCGGTTCCTTGGTCGCCATCAGAACCCCGACGCCAACAGCCTCACATTCAAACTCTTTCATCAAGTCCATGATCCCTTTGGCTGTTCCTCCTGCTTTCATGAAATCATCGATAAAGATAACTTTTGATCCTTCAGGCAGCGCACGTTTTGCTAAGGACATGGTTTGAATTCTTTTTGAAGACCCCGTTAAATAATTCATATGGATTGCTGTGCCGTCTGTTAACTTTCCTTCCTTTCTGACAACTACTAAAGGTTTGTTTAAGACTCGGGCAGTCATAAGAGCAAGGGGAATACCTTTTGTTTCAATAGTAACGACATAATCAAAATCCTGATCTTGGAAAAAACTAGCCAGAGCTTTTCCCATACTATAGCTTAACTCCGGGGAATAAATGAGATCATTTAAGTAAATATATCCTCCTGGGATCATTCGGTCGGTTTGGTTAATCCTTTGACAGAGCTCTTCACAAAAATTCTTAATCTGCTCTTTTGTCATAACAGGCTTATATAATACGCCTCCGGCAGCTCCCGCTACAGTTTCAATTGATCCTAAATCAAATTTTTTAAATATATTCTTTACAATATCAATATCTTCACTTAAAGTGGATTTGGCACACTCAAACAAGTCTCCGAAAGTATTCAGGGTAAAAATTTTCTGCGGGTTCTCTGTAAGAATCTTTATAATCGTTCCGATCCGTTCACTTTTATTAATTCGATTCACTGTTAAACTCCTTCCACCTTATAAATGGTATAGTTTTCACCATTATACACCAAATTATCGAATATTTTAAGTTCTTTTTCTAAAAACATTCGGCTTCAAATTTTACTTTTTTCTGGAATAATAATATAGTATAATGTTATATTTAGAATATAAATAGTAAAATCTATTTTTAATTTTAGGGAATAAATTATTTATCCTTGTTTTAATATAAATCTATAATATAAACGAATAGAGGTGCACTATGCTGGATATTAATTTTGAAAATACCCATCAAAAAATTCATTTTATAGGCATTGGCGGTATCAGTATGAGTGGATTGGCAGAAATCCTTGTGAAAAAAGGATTTAAGGTGTCCGGATCAGACATGAAAAACTCTAAAATCATACGCCACTTGGAACAACTGGGCGTAGACTTCCATTTAGGCCATTTGCCTTCAAACATTAAAGATGATTTAGACTTCGTGGTTTACACAGCAGCTATTAAGGAGGATAATCCGGAGCTAATGGAAGCCAGAAAAAGAAACATTCCTACTATGGATCGGGCAGAACTCCTTGGTCAAATTATGAAGAATTATCCTTATGCCATAGCTGTTTCCGGAACCCATGGCAAAACTACAACAACCTCCATGTTATCCCATATTTTACTGGAGGCCAAAAAAGATCCTACCATATCCGTAGGAGGCATATTAGACGCTATAGGAGGAAATATCCGCACAGGACATTCCGATTATTTTATCACCGAAGCCTGTGAATATTATGACAGTTTTCTTAAATTCTATCCTTATATAGGCATCATTTTAAACATTGAAGAAGATCATCTGGATTATTTCAAAGATATTGATCATATCAGAAACTCCTTTACCGCTTTTGCAAAAAGAATCCCTAAAGAAGGCACCTTGGTGATCAATGGAGATATAGAGAATATTCATTCCATACTGGATGAAGTAGACTGTAAAGTAGTAACTTTTGGTACTGACCCCAGCCGCGTTATGTGGACTGCTGCCAATATTTCATATAATGAAAAAGCTTGTGGAAGCTTTGACCTGTTTTATCAGGGAAAAAATATGGGCAGGATTTCTCTTGGCGTACCGGGCATTCATAATATTTATAACGCTCTTGCTGCCTGTGCCTGTGCTCATGCATTGAATATATCGACAGAAGATATGGCAAATGGATTAAAGAAATTTACAGGTACCCATCAACGTTTTGAAATTAAAGGAAATCTAAAAGGAATTACCATTGTAGACGATTACGCTCACCATCCTACAGAAATAAAAGCTACTCTGGCAGTAGCCAATCATTATCCTCACAATAGACTATGGTGTGTATTCCAGCCACACACTTACTCAAGGACAAAGGCATTTTTAAAGGAATTTGCTGAAGCTCTCACGGCAGCAGATCATATTATTTTAACAGATATTTATGCCGCCAGGGAAAAGGATTTAGGTGAAGTACACTCAAAAGATTTGCAAAAAGAACTTGAAAAATTAGGTAAGAAATCCTATTATTTTTCAGATTTTGAATCTATTGAAAATTTTCTTTTAGAAAATTGTATCCCCGGGGATCTGTTGATAACTATGGGTGCTGGAGATGTGAGTATTATAGGAGAAGACCTTTTAGGCGCCAATTTGTCCACATTATCCACAGAATTGTCAACAGATTCTCAAATGATTTCATGTGAATAATTTCCTCTTGATCAATATAAACTTCCATAATTTAACACAACTTTTAATTCCCAAAAGCTTAGCCTTTTGGGAATTTTATATCATGAAATATATTGAAATTTCACGAACTTATCCACATTATCCACAGAGTTATTAACATATTGAGTGTGTATAGAATAATAGAAGTCGAAATTTTCTTTCGTAAACATTACTAAAAGAATATGATATAATAGCAGTACCAATGGGACCTTGATGAAAGGAGAGATAGTGATGGCGATTCTAAATATTAAAAACAATCTAGAATTATCCACAACACCGATTTCCAACGAGTTTATTGATACATATATGCCAAAAGCCAATGGAAATTTTGTTAAAGTCTATTTATACGGTTATCGCTTTTGCTTCCACGGCCAACACAATCTCACCTCGAAAGAAATGGCAGAAAAACTGGACTTACTGGAATCCGATGTCATAAAAGCATTTCAGTATTGGAAAGAACAAGGCTTAATGGATTTTGAATGGCATGATGATGACAATATCTATATTTCTTATCATATGCCATCACCTTACACAGAAAAAAGTCAAAAAACAGAAACAACCAATGCTATCGCTGAAAATAAAGACGTACATATTCATTTGGAATCCAAACCGGATTACACTCCCGAGGAACTAACGATTTATATGAAAAATCCTGAAATCAGCCAGTTATTTAAAATTGCTGAAAGATATCTGGGACGAATGTTAAATCACAATGATTTAAAAATCTTATATAGTTTGTATGATTGGCTAAGACTGCCTTTAGACGTTATAGAGCTCTTACTGGAGCATTGTATCTCCAATAACCACAGAAGTATTCGATACATCGAAAAAGTAGCCATTACCTGGGTAGAAGAAGGCATTACGACGGTTGAAAAAGCCAAGGCAAGAATGAAGGTATTCAATAACGATTACCGGGAAATTATGAAATGCTTTGGTCTGACCAACAGAGATCCGGCTCCTTCTGAAATTGAATGTATGGACAGATGGATTAAGTCTTTTCCTTTGGACATTGTTTTGGAAGCATGCAAAAGAACCATTGTTCAGACTCAAAAGCCGAGCTTCCAGTATACAGATTCTATATTAAAAAACTGGGCTAAAAATAAAGTTAAATCTCTGGAAGATATTGAGAAACTGGACGCTGCATATCTTCAAAAGAAAACTATGCAAAATAACCCCACTACCAATGATTCTCAGACAGCAGACTATTATTCTAAACCCAGTAAATTTGTTAATTTCAAGCAAAGAAATTGGGATTTTGATGAATTGGAACGACTGGAAAGAGAATACCTTACTAAACAGCTTTCTGAAGGCAGGTGATATGAATGACGGTAAAAGAAAGTCAGTACAAGAAAATCCTGAGGGATTATGAAGTCAAAAGAGATCTTGCAAACAGGCGCTTAAAAGCCAGACAGGAAGAAGTATATGCCAAAATCCCCAGAATTGCAGAGATCGATAAAATCCTTTCCAGCACCGGTATAGAGGTTTCGAGACTGATCTTGCAGCATCCGGAAAAAGCAGATGAATTGATCAAATCATTAGAACAGAGAAATTTAGACTTAGTAATTGAAAAAGCTGAGCTTTTATACATTAACGGATATGACAAGGATTATCTGGAGCCTTCCTATAACTGCAACGACTGCAAGGATACGGGATATATTGATCATTCCCCGTGTCATTGTTTTAAACAGGCTCTTATTGATGTGGCGTATGACCAATCCAATTTAAAGGATATCTTGTCTGTAGAAAACTTTGATAACTTTAATTTTGATTATTATTCGGATGAAATTCATCCCCAGGCTAACATTTCTCCAAAAGAAAATATTAAGCAAATCTACAGCCACTGCATCCGCTTTGTCAATGAGTTTGATGAGACATTCAGCAATCTGATTTTTTACGGAGATCCCGGTCTTGGTAAAACATTTTTATGCAACTGTATTGCAAAAGATCTTTTAGATCGTGGAAAAACCGTACTTTATTTAACAGCCTTTCAGCTGTTTAAACTGTTTGAACAGGAAAGATTTCGCAAAGAGGAAATCGAAGATTCTACCTATCTGGATGCCATCTTTACAGTGGATTTGCTTATTATAGATGATTTAGGCACAGAATTTAATACAGCCCTTACCGGTGCAGAATTGTTTAACTGTCTTAATGCAAGACTTCTTGACAGAAAGTCTACAATCATTTCTACAAACCTTTCTCCCAATGACTGGCAAAAGCAATATTCTGAAAGAATTATATCCAGAGTATTTGGAAACTATAAAGCATTAAAATTCATTGGAACCGATATACGTATACTAAAGAAATATAATTGAAAATAATCCTGCCAAGCTTCAGGCTGGCAGGATTTCTTTTTTCATGTCTAGGCTGCAATACCACTGACAATTAAATGCAACCACCAGTTGACATATTGAAAAGTAGGCTTTATAGCCTACAACCATCTTTTCTGCTATTATAAAGATATCTCAATATACCATGAAAGGAAGGAGAAAAAATGATATTAGCGGATAAGATCATCGAAGAGAGAAAACGTAATGGTTGGAGTCAAGAGGAACTGGCAAATAAGCTGGGGGTCTCCAGACAGTCTGTATCAAAATGGGAAAGCGCTCAATCCATTCCAGATATTAACAAGATCATTCAGATGGCAGAAATTTTTGGAGTTACTACAGACTACTTGCTTAAAGACAATGCCTCCAGAGCGAACAGTGAACATCCGATAAAAGAATCTGTAGAAACTGTAAAGAAACTTCCTACGGTAAGTATGGAAGAAGCATCTGAATTTCTTAGAATAGAAGAAAAAAATGCACCGCTTATTGCGTTAGGCGTATCTCTTTGCATTTTATCTCCCATACTTTTAATTCTTCTTTTTGGTTTTTCAAGTAGTGGAATATTGGGCATTTCAGAAAATTTGGCGGGCGGGCTAGGAATTACAATTTTACTAATTATGATCGCTACCGCTGTTTTCATCTTTATCTCTTGCAGAAACAGGGAAAAAAGATATGATTTTTTAAAAACAGAGGAAATCGATACGGTCTACGGTGTTACCCAGATCGCAAAAGAAAAGAAAGAAACCTTTGAAAAAACATTTAATATGAATATTTCTATTGGAGTAATACTTTGCATTTTAGCCCCCATCCCCTTATTAATCAGCAGCTTTCTTACGGAGAAAGAGTATATTATTTCGGTTATGATTGGATTGCTTCTTACCATCATAACTGTTGCAGTAAATATGTTCATCCGAGTTGGAATAATCAACTCAAGCTATGATATATTGCTTCAGACAGGGGATTATACCCCTGATAAAAAGAAAGCTTCCAAAGTTTCAGATAAACTGGCAGGAATATATTGGCCAATAGTTTTAGCAGTTTATCTGGCATGGTCGTTGCCAACAAATAATTGGAATGTCACGTGGGTTGTATGGCCTGTGGCTGGCGTTCTGTATGTAGTTGTTGTTTCAATTGCTAAGATATTGACTTCTGAAAAATAAAACGCCAATTTAAGTGTTAGGTATTAAGGTTTTTAGTTCTATAGTGGATCTTTTGCTCATATCATATAATGTTCAACCATACCCAATCAGGGGGGAGTGCATGAGATCCTTTAAAATTCAAATCTTACTGCTCGTCATCTTGGGTTTAGTGTTATCCGATATGATTTATTATCGTTACAATACGCTTCATATTTACGAAACGGCTCTTCATCTCAATAAAAATCCATATTACATTCATGTTGACCTGGATGATTATAAAATGTATGTGTTTAAAAATGGCGAAATCATAAAAATCTATCCTGTATCAGGAGGACGAACCATTTCACCCTCTCCCCTTGGGACATGGACCATCATCTCAAAAGCTGATTGGGGGGAAGGCTTCGGAGGTACCTGGATGGGATTTAACGTACCCTGGGGTAAATACGGAATCCACGGAACAGATGAACCTTGGTCCATAGGGAGGCCTCTTTCCCATGGATGCATACGGATGTATAATAAAGATGCTAATGAACTGCAAAAGATGATTCCCATCGGCACCAAAATAACCATTGTAAAAGGAATCTTTGGACCTTTCGGGGATTACTTCAGGGTACTGGAGCCAGGACATACCGGTGCTGATGTACTTATGGTTCAGCGAAGGCTTAATGACTTAGGCTATTATAATGGCTACTGTGACGGAAAATATGGAGAAAGTATGAAAAGTGCAGTGCATAAATTCCAAAAAGATCACAAACTACCGATCAGCAATAAGATCTCCCTTACTATGTATGAAAGACTGGGGTTTATACCTATGGAATAGGTATAAACCCCTCTGTTTTTATCCTTTCTAATCGGTATGAAATTGACTAAGCATAGCTGCCAGCTGTTCTCCTAATTCTGCCTGTGTTTCAGCAACAGATGAAATGGCTTCCACAGTTGAGGCGGTTTCTTTTAATCTGAAAGAAATGGTTTGGGTGCTGGAAGAAGCTGATGTAATTGATTGAGAAATCGCTTTTATCTGCTCTTGAATTTGCTCCATTGAAGAAGCAATGCTTTGGGTGCTCTTTGTAAAATCCCGAACCAGCTCCTCTACCAGCTTTGAATCCTTTTGGTATTGTATACTGGTTTCTGCCATTAAATCATAATCTTTAATCACTTTATCATTAATGAAGTCCAAAATATCTTTTCCATTGTTGGAAAGATTCTCAAAAGCCTCGTATACCTGTGCTATAACGGCATGTATATTGGTAACAGCACTGGCTGATTGTTCTGCCAGTACTCTTATTTCTTCTGCTACTACGGCAAAACCTTTTCCCTGTTCCCCTGCCCTTGCCGCTTCGATGCTGGCATTAAGAGCTAACAGATTGGTCTGTGCTGCAACACTTGAAATAAGTTGGGCCATATTTTGAATCTCTTTTACAACTTCTGCTTTTTCAATGGCTTCTAATATTTTTGCTTTCTTTTGAGTATAAACCAGATGGGTCTCATCCTGGGATTGTTGAGATGCTTTTTTCATGCTTTCAGCCCGTTCCTTAATCTGGCCTACTGTATGATTGCTCTGACTGATATGGCCCGCTAAATTTCTTATATTATCTGCTACAACAGAACTGGTATGATTCACTTCCAGAGTTGCCGCATCGATTTTGGTCATAACCGAAGCAATATCTTCCGTTGAAGCAGTAATTTCTTCTACTCGGACTGTAATGGCTTCAACTGCTCCATAAAGGCTTTGAGAAGAAGAACTCATCTCCTGTGAATCCGTTAACAAACACTTAAACATTCCTTTATGCTTTTCTACCATTTCTTTAATGGCTCTTGATAAATCCCCTACTTCATCTTTTCTGGTCAAATCATATCTCTGAACATCCACTAAATAATCTCCATGGGCAATTTTTAAAACGTCTTTAATCACTCGGGTTAAGGGCCTGCTAATTTGTCTTCCAAACACCAATACAAAAATAATACCTATTATAATCACCATAGTTGTAATAAGCGACAAATTTCTAAACAAGGCACGACTCATGTTAATAACATCATCTTTTAAAACCCATACACTAAAGCTTCCAATAAGGTTTTGAGAGGAATCTATAATTGGCTTATAGATCACTTCATAAGCAGCTCCATTTAAAATAACTTCTTCAATTATGGCTTCTTTTTTCTCTTTTAAAATTTTTAGGGCCTCAGAAGAAATATTGGTTTCCGGAAAAGAAGTCGCTACAACTTTCTCATCAGAAAATAGCGCAATAGAATACCTGGTCGCACCGCTTATGGCATCTACTACATCACTGCTGCCATCCAATAAAGCATCCCCCTTATAAAGATTTCCTTCTTTTAAACTCCAGGCTCCCTGAAATTCACGAGAAAATAATTCATATTCCAAATCAACAATGGATTTTAATTGTTTTTCCATATTATAACTATTTAATGCATTTACTCCATCTCGGACGAACATTAAAATCACTGTTCCACATATAAGCAGTAAAATACTAAAAAAGAAAGTCATCTTGCCTCTAAGTCTAAGTTGAATATGATTCATATATTTGTGCCTCCCTATATATGATTAATTTCCTATGAGTAATTACCTATAAATAATTATCTATGAATAATTTCCAAATTATTATACCATATTTTTGACTTGTCAAATAAGTATTTTTATTAATAAAATTACATTCTTTTTAATTATAGTAAACTGATAACTTTTATCAACTTTTTGTAGTCCCAGATAATAACAGAAAATTCCACTTATCAATCTATTTAACTTCTTTTTTGCATAATAAATGCACTTATGGAATATATCTTGTATATATGCATATCACAGTAAATTTAGAATAATGATATATTCATAAGTGCATCATAAATATTATTAAATTTCATTTTTTTGACAATTCAATCAAGTTATAGGAGATAATCTTGCATTTTCCCTACTTTTTGCCCTCATAAAACTCTCTGGCTTCAGGATATTTATCCCGGGCATAATCTGTTTAAATACTTCTTCCCTATCCATTAAGTTTTTATATTATAATGTAAATTCCAAAATGCTGTTGTTCAAATCTTCAGCCAACATAGATAACTTCTCTGCATTGCTGGATACAGTCTCTATAAAACTGTTCTGCTCCTCTATAGAAGCGGATGTTTCCTGTATACCTGCTGCGCTGTCCTGAGATATGGATGCAATTTCATCCACTGATAATCTGATCTTTTTACTGTTTTCTGCTATTCCATTCAGATTATAGGCTACATTTTTTACCCGTTCTACAATATGGATTATTTCATTATTTATATTTGTAAAGGCTTCTCCCGTTACTTTGATTTGGTCTATGCCTTCCTGTACTTCTCCATAACCCTCTCTTAAGGAATGAACTACGGATTTTGATTCAGACTGTATTCCCTGGATGATATGGCTTATACCAACAGCAGAATCACTTACCTGTTCTGCCAATTTTCTGATCTCATCTGATACAACTGCAAATCCTCGCCCTGCTTCTCCCGCTCTTGCTGCCTCTATGGCTGCATTAAGAGCCAGCAAATTAGTCTGCTTTGCAATGGCATTGATGATTTCTACCAGTCGGGTGATTTCCTGAGATTTCGTATCTAAGTTTTCTACTTTAGCCATAGAATGTTTAAAGGTATCATTGATCTTGTCCATTTGAGCGATGTAGTTTTCAATAAGCTCTTTTCCTTGGGTAGACATATTGGAAAGTCCATCAATGGATGTATATAGATGTTTGCTGTCTTCATTGGAATTTGCAATACTGTTGTTTAAACTTGATATAAATTTAGCCACCTCTCCTGATGAATTAGCCTGTTTCTCAGCGCCATCAGATAATGCCTGCATAGTAAATGCAATTTGCTCGCTGATTTGTTGAATTTGATTGGCGGATTCAGTAAGCCTTTCACTTTCTGTATTTACTTCTTTGGAAGCATCAGAAATCTGATGAATCATTTTTCTTAAATTTTCAATCATCGTATTAAAAGCTTTCGATAAAAGACCTATTTCGTCATTGCCGTCATAATTGATTTTTTGTACAGCCAAATTTCCTTTGGAAACTTCATTACTTAAGGATACGATCTGGTTTAAATACTTTTGAATTATACGGGATATTAAAAACATAATCAAAAATCCCAGGGCTGAAGATACAGCAATAGATACAATCAGAATAAGTATCGTAAGCCTTAAACTATTTAGAGCTTCTTGTACAGCTTCATCTTTTTTTGCGATTATAATTTCTCTAAGTTCTTTCAATTCCTCAATTGTTATATGTTTTAAGGTTGAAATTTCCATAGATGCATTTTTTCCTTTCTGCATCATGGCTTCTACTTTATATCTGTTTACAGAAGGAACAATTTCGTCTATAAAGATCGTATTGATTCTCGCAGCATTATTGCTGATTTTTTCGATAAGTTCCTGAGAATCCTGTAGTTCAGGCAGTTCTTTTAATACAGCCAGTCCTTCATTGAATTGAGTCATTGTATTGCCGAAAGTATCGAGTGTTTTTGAAGTAAGATAGGTAACATAGTCATATGTTATGGCATCTACTTCATTAAAATTTGCAATCATGTTGTGTATCGTTTCCACATAAGACATTTTTTGATCTACTACTTCTATATTTTTTTTAACATTTCCCATTAATCCATATACAATTACTGCGGAAATTATAAAGAAAAATATAGAGATGATCAGGGAAACAGAGTATTTCAACCCAATTTTCAAATTTCTCCAGCCTATCTTTTTTAATACTTTCATCATAAGATCCCTCCTTGAGTTACTTCTGTTACAATAAATGACTAAGATACATAGTAGATATTATTTAAATTCGACATTAATCTCCATTTTCCTTTTAATTTTTTAACTAATATTTTCATAAGAGTGTATATACTGATTCTTCTTATAGTTAAGGCATAAAAATATGTTTTTTACCTCACAAGCTTTGCATGCTCAATAGAGTCTCAACCCATAATGAAAAAAGAGTCAATCGAAACGATTGACTCTTTTTTTAATTATTGGGTTATTAAATAGATTGATCTGTTGCCATAACCTGTAGAAGTTTTAACTTCAACTGTATATCCTCCATCTATTTCAAATTCATCAGCTGTGCCTAATTGTACTGCTACATATACTTTATTATCTGTCATTCCATATACATAGTCAGTTACATCAGACATTACCTCTGCACCATATTGGATGGATAGAATGTCATTTGCAAGATCTGCTACATTAGTATAATGATAATCATCAAATACAATTACAAGATAATTATTTACACCTAATGGTTTAAATATATTATTCTTTATAAGACATTCATCTTGATCAACCCTAAATATAACAGTATTATCCTGCAAATTATATACTGCTGAATATACATATTCATTTACAGTTACAATATCCTCTGGTTTTTCTAACAGTGATCTGTATTCAAAAATTAACTTTTCTTTATCTGTAGTATTATAAATACTTCCTCCCTCTGCATAATAATTAGGGAATGTTACTGTATAGCCATATTTTCTCCCTGATATTAACTGCATTTCAACTATGCCGTTCTTATCTGTATAATACACTTGATTATCTATGGTTACCTCTGCACCTTGTAATGGTTTTTGAGTCATAACATCTTTGATTTCAAATCTTGCAGTATATGTTTGTGGCTCGACTGTTACAAAGATTTCTTTATCCCATGTAATATTACCTTTTGTAAAACGAAGAATTGGATTGTCCGCATAAGATGAATCATATATATTTTGATCTTTTAATCTTATCGTTCCATTATCATTTTCAAGATGACTATAATAACGATGCTGTTCATCAATTATAATGTCAACAGTAATATTTCTATCTGCAATTTCATTAGGTTTTAATTGCTTTACTATATTCTCAATATTTTCGCCTTTTTGAATAGTATTCGGTATTATTACTTTATCTACGTATTTATCAGCTTCTAATTCCAGTATTGCAATAGAAGCATTGCCTTCTACTGTTTTTGGTCGAGATCCTAATATTGAGCCATCAGCAGCACTACTTACTATCACCTTTTCAATATCAATCTCATATTCTCCTGAAACTTCAGTAACCGCATTTAATACCAGTTCTTTAATAGTAACAGCACTTAAGTGAATTTTAGCCTCGGTAGAAACTGTAATTCTACCAAATTTTCCTGTAAAATCTACTTTTTCGTTTTCCAATAGAGTACCTTCTACGACTATTTCTGGTGCCTCAACATCTAATGCAAAAGTGTCAATTGATGTAGGACTTTGTATATAAATTGAATCCACTTTAGAATCTCCAGCTATACTTAGACTAACTCTGCCATCTTTATTATTCACTGTAATGCTTGGTGTAGTAATATCTCTGAAATGAATACTACCTCCACCGACAATGGTTGTTACGCCTTTAACATTTAAATCATTAGCAGATATCCATCCATCTTCAGCATTTTCTGTAATGGTTAAACTACCTGTAATATCTGAAAAATCTATGGACACATTAGGTACATTAACGATTACGTTTCCTCGAATCTCTACATTTATTAATCTTATGTTAGAAGCATCAACGATTACGTTCCCGGATATGATCCTTCTTTCTGAGTCTATTCCAGTATTTTCTGTAATTCTTATCGTAGGTACATTGCTTTCACTTCCAGGGTTTTTATTGTCGGAATTTCCACTGCTGGAGCTTCCACCGCCACCGCCTGTAGTTGTCTTTTCTGTAATTACAGGCTTTTCAACATTATCTGCAACGGTCAGCTTATCAGGTTCTTGTTCGAATTTAACACCGCTAACGTTGATGACTGCTTCTTTTACTGTACCTTTTCCTGTTATATTTGCTACTGCATTCAATACAATTGCGTTCACTACTGTTCCTGAAGGTATATTAACGTTTATATCTGCTGAAGCTGCTTCTACTTCACTAAAGTTACCTACTAATGTGATTTGATCTTCTTTGGAAGCATCTATAACTACTGTGGTAAATCCATCTTTGGTTAAATTGCTTTCTTCTAATTTAACCCCTGATTTTGCTGTTACTTCTCCTACTGTAGTAGCTCCACTTACTACCAATCTTATTTTGCCATTTTCTTTCTCTACTGTTACTTTGCCTAATGTAGAATTTACAATGATGATACTGTTTTCTCCTCCACCGTAAACATAAGTGGTTCCTTCAACCTTAACATTCTTTAAGGTAACTTCGCCTTCACCGATTTCTTTCGCTAAAGTTAAGTTTCCTTTGATGGTCATATCGGTTAAAGTAACATCAGATGCTTTAACTACTACATCATTTTCAATTACTTCTATACCATCTTTAGAACCATATGTACCTGCTGCATCATAAACAACACCTGATTCTTTTTGGATTTCCTTTTTTACTGCTCCTAATGCGTTGTTTAAGGTTACCACTGCTTCTGCACGGGTTATGTTGTTTGAGGGCTTAAAGCTTCCATCAGGATAACCGCTCATAAAACCTTCCTGGACCACTGCACCGATTAGGCCTTTACTCCAGGCTGGCATGGCTAGAGAATCACTGAAGGAATTTGTACCGCTTTCATCTACTGTCAATCCTTTGATGGTTGCTACGATTTTTGCTACTTCCTGTCGAGTAATAGGGTTCTTTGGCTTCATGGTGTTGTCAGGATAGCCCCCTATATATCCCGCTGCACTCGCTACGGATACTGCCTGGTAATACCATGCTTCTTCAGAAACATCTCCATAATTAATGGTTGTTCCTTCTTTGTACCCGAATGCTCCATTCACTAAACTCATGAATTCTGCACGGGTAATGTCTTGTTTCGGTTTAAATGTTCCATCCGGATAACCCCCTATTAAACCCTGGTCAATCCATGACTGGATGGTTTCTTCTGCCCAGTGTCCCTTAATGTCGGAAAATGCACTGGCATAGATACTCGTAGGAAGCATAGTTACTGCCATGGCCAGCATTACTAAGAATGCTACTGTTTTGCTTGCTACTTTCTTCACTCTATCCCTCCTAAAATAATATTGAATGAAAAATATTCCTTTTTTAATAAGGAATATTGTATCAATTTTATCATTTTATCTCCTAAGGTTCAACATAAAACGATAAGATACTTTATTTTTCGCACGAATTTCTGAATATATAAAAATCGTGGTTTGCATTGCAAACCACGATTTAATATGCTCTGTATCTTTATATGGTTTTTACATTTTTTGAAGAAAAAGAATCTTATTGCATAATCTGCTTAAAAAGCTTATCACCATTTATTTATTTTTTCATATTATAATGTGAATTCTAAAATACTGCTATTCAACTCTTCTGCCAGTTTAAATAGCTTTTGCGCATTGCTGGATACGGTCTCTATGAAGCTGTTTTGCTCCTCTATAGAAGCGGATGTTTCCTGTATACCTGCTGCGCTGTCCTGAGATATGGATGCAATTTCATCCACTGATAATCTGATCTTTTTACTGTTTTCTGCTATTCCATTCAGATTATAGGCTACATTTTTTACTCGTTCTACGATATGGGCTATTTCATTATTTATATTTGTAAAGGCTTCTCCCGTTACTTTGATTTGGTCTATACCTTCCTGTACTTCTCCATAACCCTCTCTTAAGGAATGGACTACAGATTTTGATTCAGACTGTATTCCCTGGATGATATGGCTTATACCAACAGCAGAATCACTTACCTGTTCTGCCAATTTTCTGATCTCATCTGATACGACTGCAAATCCTCGCCCTGCTTCTCCCGCTCTTGCTGCCTCTATGGCTGCGTTAAGAGCCAGCAAATTAGTCTGCTTTGCAATGGCATTGATGATTTCTACCAGTCGGGTGATTTCCTGAGATTTCGTATCTAAGTTTTCTACTTTAGCCATAGAATGTTTAAAGGTATCATTGATCTTGTCCATTTGAGCGATGTAGTTTTCAATAAGCTCTTTTCCTTTGGTAGACATATTGGAAAGTCCATCGATGGATGTATATAAATGCTTGCTGGCTTCATTGGCATCTGTAATACTGTTGTTTAAATTTGATATAAATTTGGCCACTTCTCCTGATGAACTAGCCTGCTTCTCAGCTCCATCAGCTAATGCCTGCATAGTAAATGCAATTTGCTCGCTGATTTGTTGTATTTGCTCGGATGATTCTGTCAGCTTTTCGCTTTCTTCATTGACTTCTTTAGAAGCATTAGAAATCTGATAAATCATCTTTCTCAAGTTTTCAATCATTGTATCAAAAGCCCTCGATAAAAGCCCTATTTCATCATTGCTATCATAGTTGATTTTTTGAACGGATAAGTTTCCTTTTGCAATCTCATTGCTTAGGGATACTATTCGATTTAAACGCTTTTGAACTATACGGGATATCAAAAACATAATCAAAAATCCCAGGGCTGAAGATACAGCAATAGATATAATGAGAACAAGAATGGTCAGCTTTAAGCTGCTTTTTGCTTCTTTTACAGATCCTTCTTTTTGTGCTGTTATAATTTCTTTAACTTCTTGCAAATCATTCACGGTTACAGTTTTTAAAGAAGCAACTTCTTTTCTCTTCATCATATATTCTACTTTAAGATGTCTATTGGCAGCAGGAACGATTTCATCAATAAACATATGATTGATTTTTGAAACATTATTACTGATTTTTTCTAGCAACTCTTGATACTCCTGTAATTCAGGAACTTCTTTTAATAAGACTAACCCTTCATTAAATTGATCGATTTTGCTTTTAAATCTCTCGACTGTTTCTGGAGAAAGATACGTAATATAGTCATATGTCAGTGCATCTATTTCATTAAAATTTGCACTCATATCCAGTATTTTTTCCACATAAGATGTCTTCTGCTCCACGATTTCAATATTCTTGTTTACATTCCCCATTAATCCATACACAAATGCAGCTGAAAGCATAAATAAGAAAATTGAAATCAATAATGAAACAGAATATTTTAAGCCAATGCTTAAATTTTTCCATCGAATGTTTCTAAAAAACTTCATAATATGTCCCCCCATTACCTCTTGTTATATTCTTCAAGATATATATCATATATATATTCGACATATATCTACTTTTTCCTTCTAATTTTAATTTTCAAAATTATACTTTTTTATCATCCATGAATTGGTTTTATTTCTTTTAAGCTGCATTATTCCATAGATTAATAATAAAGATAATTCTTTAAATCTATGTAAGCTCATAGCAAAAAAGGCTGTTAACAATTTATATATGTCAACAGCCTTTTTTGCTATATTCCTTTAAAACTAAATTTCAATTCCAATTGATTGCTAATATCAAGGAGATATTCTTTATGAGTTTGTGCGCCCCATGAATTGTCTCCCCCTACACCCATTTGCTGTTTTGCGACTCTGACTACAGTATAATGAACAGGCGGTAACTCATACGGATGCATTGCATTTTCCAATTCATGAGGTGTATATGGCAGGGCTGAAAAACTTAAATCTTTTCCGCTAAATAGTAGTCCTTTTCCCAGCTTATTCGTTACCTTGGCGTAATAAACCCCAACCTTATTGCCACATTCCTGAGGTACTAAGTATTTTGCAAGATTATCCCTGACTTCATTGCGGTAAATTCCTAATTTAGCCCCATGGCATCTGTCAACATAAGTTTCTTCTGGTCCCATGCCAAACCATTCAAGCTGGTCATAATCCGCATCCAGTTTAAACATTACTCCAAATTCCGGCATATCTCCTAGTTCCTTAACAGGATCATAAGCCAAATGGACTTCTATTGTTCCATCGCCATATACTGTATAAGAGAGCTTACAGCTGGATGCCGGGCGAGTAGGTAAAAGATAGGTGAAGGTGATTGTAACATGGTTATCCTTTTCTTCCAATACAGGAGACACAACCACTTTCCCATTTTCATCCTTATTGGAAGCATACATGCTGGCCAATTTCCATTGTCCATATCGGGCAGAGAAATTATTTCCCATATCATTATCAATGGGTGCTCTCCAGAAATTAGGTTTAGGCATTGCTTTGAGCATTTCTGTTCCGCCATACCTGTAAGACACCAATCCACCGCTTATACCGGAGAATAGTACATCAAAGTCTTCTCCTTTTACTCCTATATTCCATCTGCCATAAACCACTTTTATAGGCTTTTTGCAAAGGGCAGGCTTTCCTTCCACTTCATACGCCTTTTGTCCAAAAGCAATTTCATGCCCTTTACTCGCCCAAAGGGTATCTTCTTTTAATCGGAATGAAACGGTAATCGCATATATACCTTCTTTTGACGGAAGTTCAACTGGCAGCTTTATTTCTTCCTGAGAAAGAGGTGGAATATTGGTTTCTATTCTTTCTTTTTGTATAAGTTTTCCGTTTCTTTCTACCAAGACAAAGCAATCATACGCATTGGTATTTACAAACAGGTTTTTGTTGGTTATAACCGCCTTGCTGCCGTCTATTTTAATACTGATTGGCTGATAATTATACTTTACTTCCTGCATTTTTGGAGAAACTTCTCTGTTTTCACCATACACAATGCCATTGCCACAGAAATTATAATCTGCAGGACGTTCATCAAAATCTCCGCCATAGGACTGGAATTCCTGCCCATACCTATTCTTTTTGGTAATGGACTGGTCAATATAATCCCAAATGAATCCTCCCTGGAACAAAGGGTCTTCCTCACTTAGTTCAATATATTTATGCATAGCCCCACAGGAATTGCCCATGGCATGAACATATTCACAGCAAATAAAAGGTTTTTCTCTGTTATGGGATAAAAATTCCTTAATTTTTTCTACAGGCGTATACATCTGACTTTCTATATCGCTGGTATCGTTATACCTGCGGTCCCAATTCACTCCTTCGTAATGAACCAGACGGGTATTATCCCATTTACGAAATGCCTGAGACAGCTTATAAATATTGCTTCCTCCAAAAGATTCATTTCCACAGGACCAAATGAGGATTGATGGATGATTTTTATCCCTTTGGTACATGGAATATGCCCTGTCTAAAATAAGATTCAGCCACTTTGGATTGTCTCCTGGAATGGCGTCTTCTATGCTTGCTGTACCCCGGGCTACAGTATCCCAGATACCGTGAGTTTCAAGATTTGTCTCATCGATTACATATAATCCGTATAAATCGCAGAGTTCATAGAGCTTGGAAGAGTTGGGATAGTGGCTGGTACGAATAGCATTGATATTATTTTGCTTCATCGTAATAATATCTTTGATCATTTCTTCTTGGGTCACGCATCGTCCTCTTAAAGAACTGAATTCATGTCTGTTTACTCCATTAAATACAATACGCTTTCCATTAAGACACATGACAGAATCTTTGATCTCGAACCTTCTAAATCCTACTTTCTGCAAAATCACTTCCTGAGTCTGCCCGTCATTACTTTTCACTTCAATGAGTAAGTCATATAAATAAGGACATTCTGCACTCCAAAGTTTTGGAGAAGCTACAGGAAAACTATAATGGGAGGATTCGGATAAGTCCGTTTCTTTTTGAATCACAATATTTTTTCCATCCATTAAAGATAATTTAATTTTTCCGCTGCGTGTTGCAACCAAATCCAGCATCAATTCTGCATTTTCATATGCATCATCCAATAAGGTCTGAACCTTTAAATCCCAGATATGCACATCCGGTATAGTGTAGAGATATACATCACGGAAGATTCCTGAAAATCTATAAAAATCCTGATCCTCACACCAGCTTCCTGCGGTCCATTTAAACACCTGAACCGCTAACTTATTTTCCCCTGTATTAAGATAAGGGGTCAGTTCAAACTCTGAAGGCGTAAAACTGTCTTCACTGTAGCCCACATAAACCCCGTTAAGCCACAGAGCCATACCACTTTCTACTCCCTGGAAGGATATAAACACTCTTTTGCCTTCCATATGGGCTGGTAACGTGAAGTATTTTACATAGCTGGCTGTTGGATTAAACTCTGTGGGAATTTCTCCCGGATCAATCTCTTCTCTTCCATCCCATGGATATTGAATATTGACATACTGTGGAACATCATATCCTTCCAATTGAATATGTCCCGGTACCCTTATAACATCCCAGGTTTTGCAATCATAGTTTAAATCAAAAAAATTCTTAATAGAAGAATCATAATTTTTAGCATAAGAAAATTTCCAAAATCCATTTAAAGAATATTTAAAACTACTTTCTTCTTCACTTAAGCATTCTTCCAGAGAAGAATAATAGTTATGGTCTGAATGGGGCTCCATTCGGTTTTCCTTAAAAATTTCCGGATTTTTCACAATCTCATAATCAAATGTCTTCATATCTTATGCCCTCCATTTAATGTTTAATCTATGAAACTTTTATTTAACTGCCCCGGTAATACCTTCTGCGAAACTCTTTTGTAAAATGAAGAAAATAATGATCGTCGGAATCGTACATAACAGTACGCCCAACATCAACATACCATAATCCGTTACATAACCCTCTGTAAGATTGGCAACCAACATGGGCATTGTAATACTTTGATCATTTGTCATAATAACCTTTGGCCATAAATAATTGTTCCATGCATTCATGAAAGTGATAGTCATAGCTGCCGCATAGGTTGAGCGCATCGTTGGAATAAACATACGATAAAAAATTTGGAGCTCATTTAGCCCATCTATCCTTGCCGCTTCAATAATGTCATGGGGGAAAGACCTGGCACTTTGTCTAAACAGCATGATCAAAAATGGCGTTGAAATCGTAGGTAAAATAAATCCAATAGTGGAATTGAGAAGACCTGCCTTTGAAAACATCTGGAACAATGGAATCATCGTTGCTGCAAAAGGCACCATCATAGCAAGCAGAAGTATGGACATCACAGTATCTTTTGCTTTGTCATGGAAAATTTCAAATCCATAGCCTGCCAAAGAACAAATACATAAAGAAATTAGTGTGAGGGTAACTGAATACTTAAATGAATTAATCATCGCCCCGGAAACATTTTGAGCTGTCAAAAGATTCTTGAAATTATATAACAATGCCGTACCGGGAATCAGTTTTCCTCTTATAACATCCACACTCATATTGGTAGCTGCACAAAACATCCAATAAAGCGGAAACACCGAAATAATAGAAACAATCGTCAAAAATACATATTCAAAAATTCTTTTTCCCTTCTCAATCACGTTTGTCACCTACTTTCATTTGGATAAAGGCTAATATCGCCACCAATATCAATATCAGATAAGACATAGCCGCTGCATATCCAAAATTCGGAACATATTTAAAGGACATGTTGTAAATATAGTGAGACATTGTAATCGTGGCATTTGCCGGACCGCCGTTGGTCAAGTTCACAGATTCATCAAAGAGCTGCAAGGTTCCATTGGTGGACATGATCGCAGTTAAAAGGATCGTTGGCTTTAAAAGTGGCACTGTAATTTTCCAGAAAGATTGAAATGAAGAAGCTCCATCTATTTTGGCAGCTTCATATATGGTATACTCAATGTTTTGAAGACCAGCCAAATAAAATACCATGTTATAACCAGTCCATCTCCAAATCAATGCAATAATGATAACTGCTCTTGCACTGTTGGGAAATGCCAGGAAATTATACCCTGTTTTGAATATACCTAACTTAATAAGCATCACATTAATGAATCCATCAATGGCAAATAAAGAACGGAAAATAATCGCATATGAAACCAGCGAAGTTGCACAGGGCAGGAAAATGGCTGTACGAAATAAACCTTTGAATCTTAAATTCCTGTCATTGAGCATACATGCCAGAACCAATGCTAAAATAAGCATGATAGGAACCTGTATAATGAGATAAATAAAATTGTTCTTCAATGCCTGCATAAATACATTATCCTGGAACATCCGAACATAGTTATTAACTCCTGCCCAGGTCATCTTGGCACCGATACCTGTGCGAAAAGAAAGAATGAGTGCTTTAAACATAGGATAAAAACTCATAGCCACAATTAAAATAACAGCTGGTATCAGACATGCCCAGCCAAAAAGATTTTGCCTGGTTTTTAATTTGAGCCTTTTATGAGAATAGCTGATCCCGGTATTCATCTCCAGATTATTATTGGAATAGCTCACGAGATCTCCCTCCCTTTACTGTTTTAATAAAAAATTCGAAAAGTATAGGGAACGGCCTGAATAAGACTGTTCCCTATATACAACTTCATGCTTTAGCCTCAATGACTTATTGTCCCATTGTAAATTTAACAGTGGATTCTGCCGTTTCCAGTTCAGCTTTTAAATCAGCGCCAGAAATAACATTGGATAATGCTGTAGCCACAGCATCTCTTGCTTCGTAGTAGTAGATACCAGTATTATTGCTTGGTACTTTAGATGCAAAATCTGTAATCATTGAATAGATCGCCTGATTCTGGAAGAATTCCTGAGGTTCGCCGTATACATCAGAATCTCCTGCCGGAATATAAGTTGCAAGAGCCCCTGATTTTGGCAGAATGGTTTCATAGAATTCTACGCTTCCGGCAAAGGTCTTGGACAAGAAATCAATAGCCAATTCTTTGTTCTTGCTGTTCGTAGTAATAGCCCAGCTTGAACCACCATTGTTGGAATAATTTGTGGCGCTGGATATATTATCTAACTTGGGCATATTGGTGATTTGCCAAAGTCCTTTTTGATCTTCTGCAGTCTGAATCGATCCTAAAATCCAGCATCCGTTAATTGTTCCTGCAACTGTTCCATTGGTGAATGATCCAACATATTGATCCCAATCGTTTACGTGAACCAATACACCAGACTTTATTAATTCAACATAAGTCTTTATAACTTCTTCCAATACTTGGTTGTTAACGATGTTTGGTGTTCCATCTGCATTGAATAAGCTTGATCCGGCAGACTGAAGCATGATCATAATTAAATCAGATTCCCCAGCTACACAGGAGTTTAGTGGTTTTCCGGTTTTTTCTAATACCACTTTAGCTTTTTCAATATATTCAGACCAGGTTATATCTGTAAAGTCTTCTATTGTAAATCCTGCTTGTTCCAAAACGTCTGTTCTAAGAGCCTGAATTACTGCTCCATTATCAAATGGAACGCCGTAGTTTTTACCATCTACTGTGGAATAAGCCACTTTAGACGCTCCAAATTTATCAAATGCAATACCTGAATTGGTTAAATCTACAAAAACATCCGGGAAACTCATTACATTCTTTTGGAATGCATTGTCCTGCATGAGTAAGATATCGGGCAGTGTGCTAAGATCTCCCGAAGTTGCAGCTGTTGTAAGTTTTGTCTGAATATCTTGCCAGGGGGTTTCAATAATATTGAGTTTAAAATCAGGATGATCTTTCTGATAAACTTTTTCAGCTTCCTGCATCGCATAGATATTAAATGCAGGGTCCCAGCACCAAACGGTCAATTCATTTGATCCGGAAGATGAGCCTGTTTTTGCTTCTGTTGATTGGGAATTTCCTCCTGATTGATTTGATTGGTTAGTTTGGGTGCCTGAACCACAAGCAGCCAAAGAAAGCGCCATAGTTGCAGTGAGCAATAATGAAATGATCTTCTTTTTCATTGTAAATCCCCTCCTCTTGTTATATGAGCATATCGAAAATAGTCATATTTGCGCTTTGAATTAGCAAATATGCATAAGTTTTTTTATATACTCATCTATTTTGTAAGTAAATTATACCAAAAATCATGGGCAATTGTTTTTATATTCACTCAAAAAATGTGCAAATTCAATCATTTATGCAAATACTACCATCCTTTTTGTGCACTAATTCTATAATTTAATAGTTTCCCTTCAAAATTTTCTGCAGATTGTTTCCATTGATATGGCGAAATTCCAACCAATTTTTTAAAATTGCGATTAAAGGTTGAAACCGCAGTAAATCCCACCTTATATGCCACATCTTCCATAGAAATCTGCGTTTTCTGAATGAGTTCACAAGCTTTTTGAATACGAATAAGATTGATATAGTCCACCGGTTTCATATTCATTGTTTCTAAAAACACTCTGCGAAAATGACTTTCACTCATATTGCAGGCCTGGGCCAACTGGCTTATTTTGATTTCGTCTCTGTAATTTTCTTTAACATAGTCCAGGGCTCCGGATATTCTGGAAGTTTGTTTTTTTATTTTTGCTTTTTGCTCTTCTTGATCATTCAATCGTAAAAGTTCTACAATGAGCACATGAACATATCCTTTTACACTTTCCTTATAGTAAATATCCTTTTTTCTCATCTCTCTTATGATGTTTAAAATAATCTGATTTAAAACAGGATACTCACTGGCACGCAACAATAATGGCCTTCGATAAATTTTTTTAAGAATTTCCTGAATAAAGAGGGTGTCATCCCTGTACATATTTTTCAGGCACTGCTCTGCATCAATAAATAGCCATTCCCAATAACTCTTTGTTCCCGGATCACTGCTTGCCCTATGGGGACAGTTGGGTGGAACAATAGAAAACATATCGGGACCCGAGCGTATACTCTCATTTTCAAGTTCCAATGCTCCAAAACCGTCATAGCAATAGCCAATCTCGAGATAATTATGGAAATGCAGGCCATCGATGCCTTCACTGTAGCTTCTAATCCATGATTCTCCCAAAAGCGCTAATACAATTTCATCGTTTGGCATTTCATAATATCTGAATTCGACTTTTTGCTTCCTTTTACTCATTCAGATTCCCCCCAATACCAATCTTATTTCTATTATAGCAAAATTTTGATTATAATATTTCTAAATTATTTATCTTTTCTTTATTTACACTCTAAATAAACAACTCATAATTTAGTCTTAATTGAAGAAAGGTATTAAATGTTAAGCGTAATTTGTTGAAATTTCTTGCCGTGTAAGATATATCATTGAGAGGTTAGTTTAAATACTTATCGGTATATAAATTAAAAAGTTATCATTCAGAAGAAGAATATATGCAAGCTTAGGATTAAAGTCATTACGTTATTCAGGTGAATGGTGCACTGGATGAAGCCTTCACTTACATCACAAAACCGGAAGTTAATTATGTGATTTCCTTTTGACGAAAAGAACCCCCATATTCCCAAAATAATAAACCTCCAGGTTTCAGCCTGAAGGTTTATCGTTTATCTGAAACAGAGAAACTCCCTGCTTTTATTCATATATATTTTTACTCAGATACCTGTCGGACCGGTCAGCAAAGATCATTACAATATTGCCTTTCTCGATTTTTTGAGCCTGCTTTAGGGCTGCTGCAAAGACAGCTCCCGAAGAAGATCCGACCAAAAGCCCTTCCTTTTTGGCCAAATCCTTTACTGCCCGAAAGGCTTCCTCATCACTGATTTTCTCTACATCATCAACAAAATCCATTTCTAAATTGCCTGGGATAAAATCGTTTCCTATCCCTTCTATTTTATAGGAGTGGCACGCCCCTCCCCCAATAATAGAACCATATGGATCCGCTAATACGCCTTTGATCGACGGATTTTTTTCCTTTAAGTATTTCATAACACCGCTAAAGGTACCGCCTGAGCCTGCTCCAGAAATAAATACATCAATCTTTCCTTCCATTTGATCATAAATCTCTCTTCCGGTATAAAGATAATGGGCCTCTGCATTATCGGGATTATCAAACTGATTGATCACCAAAACATCATCCATCTCTTTTTTAAGTTCTTCTATTCTTCTATATGCCCCCTGTAATCCTTCTTCTGTTGGGATGTTGATGATTTCTGCCCCTAATGCTTTCATAATCATCTGCTTTTCTACAGAAAACTTTCCAGGTACGATAAAGATAATTCTATATCCCCTGTTGACTGCTGCCAAAGCAATTCCTATACCTGTATTCCCTGCCGTTGCTTCGATAATCGTGCTACCTTTTTTAAGTCTTCCTTCTTTCTCATATTTCTCGATAAAATGCTTTCCGATTCTGTCTTTAACAGACCCTCCAGGATTCGCAAATTCTAGTTTGGCAAATAATTGAACATTCCCTGGCAGATCAAAATGATTGATTTTTATGATCGGAGTGTTTCCAATTAACTCTGTAACATGATTCACATAATGCATATAACATCGCCCCCTCATTTCAAAGAAATATCTAAATCTTTTATAATATCCTCCACGTATTCTATTCCTACGGACAATCTGATCAGTCTGTTGGTAATACCTAATTTTTCTCTTTTTTCTTCCGGAATGGATGCATGGGTCATTTGGGCCGGTACGCTGATTAAGCTTTCTATGCCTCCCAGGCTTTCCGCCAGGGTAATGATTTTCAAATTGGATAAGACTTTCTCTACAGTAGCTTCAGAATCTACTTCAAAAGAAATCATTCCTCCGGCTCTTGACATCTGACTTTTAAAGATCTCCTGTGAGCCATTGCAGCCTGGATAGTAGATTTTCTTTACCCAACTTTGATTTGAAAGCCAGTTTACAATTTGTTCTGCGTTTTCGCAGTGTCTGTCCATACGAACAGGTAATGTTTTAATCCCTTTGATTAAAAGCCAGCTGTCAAAGGGGCCTAAGATCGCTCCTACAGAATTTTGAATAAAGTGCATCCTGTCTCCCAGCTCTTTATTATTTACAACAACCAGTCCGGCAACCAAATCACTATGGCCCCCTAGATACTTTGTTGCACTGTGAAGTACGATATCTGCCCCTTGAGTGATAGGCCTTTGAAGATAGGGTGTCGCAAAAGTATTGTCAACTACGGTAAGAATCTCTTTTTCTTTTGCCAATTCTACGATAGAACGAATATGGGTTAATTTCATCAAAGGATTGGTTGGGGTTTCTATATAGATCATTTTCGTATTGGCTTTTATGCCGTTTCTTACTTTGTCGATGTTGCTGGTGTCTATAAAGTCATACTCTAAGTTAAAGTTTTTAAATACCTTATCAATGACTCTAAAGGTGCCTCCATATACATCGTCGCTGACCAGAATATGATCTCCCGATTTTAAAAGCATTAAGACAGATGAAATGGCAGACATTCCTGAGCTGAAGGCAAATCCTCTATAGCCTTCTTCCAGATCCGCGATCAGCTTTTCTAAAGCTTCCCTTGTGGGATTGCCCGTTCGCGAATACTCAAATCCCCGGTGTTTTCCCACGCTTTCCTGGGCATAAGTAGACGTTTGATAAATGGGAACGGTTACAGCTCCCGTATAAGGATCCCCGGTAATTCCTCCATGTATTGCCAAAGACCGAATATCCATAATATTACCTCCCCTAATTTTTTTGTGCAGTTAGTATCCAAACATAACTGTTCATTTTTTCAATCTCATAGGTATATCCTTGAGCCCTAAATATTTGAATCAGATCTTCTATGAGCTCATAGTACTCCGTGTATAAATCTTTCAGGAGATTAAAAGCTCGATCAGCTTTCACTTTTTCAATAAGCTTAAGCTTATATTCCTTCGATTCAAACATGGTGTCTGCAATGACAATTTTCCCATCAGGTTTTAATAATCCGTCCATTAACTTAACAGATTCTATTTTTTCAGCATAGGTTAAATGGTGAAATGCATAGGATGCTACAAATGCATCTACCTTTTGCTTTAAGGGCAGTGATAAAAAGTGACCATCCAATATTTCCAGTGAAGGTATTTTTACTTTTGCTGCTTTTCTCATTTCGCTGGAAGGTTCAATCCCTATGACATGAAAGCCCTTTTTTGTCAGCAGTTCGCTTAAGTTCCCCGTCCCGACGCCTATTTCTATTACTGTTCCTGACTTTTTGTCTTCTATTTGTGTACTGATTTTATCTAGTATCTTCGTGTAATTCTCAAAAACTTCTGCATACTCATGGTTTTTGCCATATACTGTGTCGTCATAAGAACTTGCCCATTGGTCAAATAAAGCATTGAAATCAGGCATATTCATCCTCCTTTAAATATGGCGTGATCGGAAAAGCCAGCAACATGCAGTATGCGCGAAATGCGCATCCTGCCCGGAGGGCTTTATGATATAAAAAATCCTTAAGGATTTCCTATGTAATAAAAAAGACTTCTCCTCCATTACATTTAGAGGCGAAGTCTTCCGCGGTCCCACTCTACTTAGGCATAAGCCTATCTTTAATGCGCTATACAGGGCGCTCCCTGATTGCCTACTACGCTTTCAGCAATCCGCTCCGGAGTGCACTTCAGTCAGAATCTCTGCAAGCTGCTCTCAGCCGGTGACAGCTTTTCTCTGTGACAGGATTTCTAACCTACTCTCTCCTTCATTGCATTATCTTCTCAATTCATAGTATTCCGATAAGATTATATTGTTTTCTTTATGATAAAAAATTTTTTTAGATATGTCAAGTAGTTTTTCTCAATTTTGCCATAACAAAAAAGTGGCTGTTATGCCACTTCCCAGTTTTCCCTGATATATTCCCACTTTTTATCCCGACTTTCTATGATGTATGCAATGTCTTTTTCATCTAGATGCCTGAATCTTCCCTGTTTTCTTAAGAAGTTTTCTACGGATGAAAATTCTTTAGGATTCTTATTCAACTTAAATCTTCCGTACTCATATTCTGCCAGATACCAGAGCCCGGTATCTACAACTTCTTTAGCCAATTCCACTGTTATGTCCTCTGGCGTTCCCCACCCTGTCGGGCATGGAGCATAAACATGGATATAAGAGGTACCTTTCACTTCCTTTGCCTTAGCAAGCTTATTCATGAAATCCTGAACATATCCAATACTTGCAGTGGCTGCATAACTAATGCCGTGAGCCGCTACAATCTCAAACATATTTTTCTTCTGAGTGATACTTCCATGAATATTTTCCCCCGCGGGGGTAGTGGTGGTTCTGGCACCGAAAGGCGTTAAGCCGCTTTTTTGAATACCTGTATTCATATATGCTTCATTGTCATAGCAAATGTAAATGATCTGATCGTTTCTATCAATGGCGCCAGATAATGCCTGAATACCTATATCCGCTGTCCCTCCGTCTCCGGCAATCCCTACAGCATGAAAATCTTTAATCCCCAATGCCTTTGCCCCTGCAGCAATACCAGAAAGCATGGAAGCTGTTCCTGCAAAGGTAGATATCATGGCATTGGTCGAGAAACATAATTGGGGATAGACAAAACCTACAGCAGACATACAGCCTGCCGGAATAACAGTATAGGTTCTTTCTCCCAATACTTTTAAAGCCAGTCTCACTGCTAAACTTCCTCCACAGCCGGCACAACCCTTATGTCCATAGAAAAATTCTTTATCTGTGATATTGTGGGCATTGATTCTTTTAATTTCCTTCTCCATCTGTGTCCACCCCCAAGTTGATCCATTTGATGTACTCTTTTTTTACTCCATTCGCTGCTTCTTCCAAGTATGTATACATAAATTTGATATCATTTTTAGAAATATCCCGTCCACCAAGGCCTGCAATAAAATTATAAGATTGAATGGGTTTGCCTGATTTCAGAAGGGCCGAATTGACATTGGTATAAACGGTTCCCTCGTATCCAAAGGAAATATCTTTCTCCAATACACCTACGACTTTTGCCCCCCGGGTTATATCAATGATTTCTTTTTCGGGGAAAGGACGCATAAATCGAATCTTAAGGACTCCGACTTTCTTCCCTTCCCTTCTTAATTCATCTGCGACCACTCTGCAGGTTCCCGTAATGCTCCCTAAAGTAACCAGTATAATCTCTGCATCTTCACATCTGTATCCGTCCACTAATCCCCCATATCCTCTCCCAAACTTTTTATGATACATCTCGTCTACCTCTTTAATTACTTCCGCTGCTTTTGCGGCCGCTCTGTGCTGCTGATATTTAAATTCCATATTATCTCCCGGAGAAGAACTAAAACACATATTCTTAGGATTCTCAAAGTCCAGCTTATTTTCTGTTTCAAAAGGGGGCAAAAATGCATCCACGGCTTCCTGGCTTGGTACTTCTACCAGTTCATAGGTATGGGTCAGAACAAATCCATCTAAATTGACCATCACAGGGGTTAATACTTCTTTATTTTCAGCGATGGCATAGGCCTGAATCATCATATCAAGGCTCTCCTGAGCATCTTCCACATAAACCTGAAGCCATCCACAATCCAGCAGGGACAATGAATCTCTTTGATCCCCATAAATACTCCAGGGAAGCGCCAATGAACGGTTGGCGTTCATCATCACAATAGGAAATCTCCCTCCACTGGCGTAATGCAAGCACTCCGCCATATACAAAAGCCCCTGAGAAGAGGTGGCTGTAAAAGCCCTTGCGCCCACTGCGCTGGCGCCCATGGCTGCTGAGAGGGCAGAATGTTCGGATTCCACATGAAGGAATTCAGATGTAAGCTCTCCTTTTTCCACCATTTCTGCAAGCCTTTCAACCACTACGGTTTGCGGGGTGATGGGATATGCAGAAATCACATGAGGTCTTGCTAGTTTGACACCTATAGCAGCAGCTTCATTCCCTGATACAAACATTTTAGTATTCCCCATTTTCCCCCTCCTTGATCATTTCTATGGCTTTATGGGTGCAAGCTCTTGCACAGATCCCGCAGCCCTTACAAAAATCATAATCAATGCCTACTTTTTTATTTTCCTTGAAAATGGTCCCTTCCGGGCAATACAAATAGCAAAGACAGCATCCTGTGCATTTTTCTTTATGTACAATAGGCTTTCTGGTTCGCCATCCTGCATTTTTTACAACCAGAGTCCCTGCTGGAGCGGCTGGTCCACAAGGATAATCTTTGATATGCTTTGGTTTTTCATACTGCATTAATTGTGGCTTATTCATAGCCACTCCCCCTTAATCCGTTCATAAGATTGGTTTAAAACCCGGATATTTTTCTCTGCCAGGCTTGATGAAAACTCATTTTTTATACTTTCTGCCACAGCATGGACTGGAATCACTTCTGAAATACCAATAAGCGCCCCAATCATGGCTGTATTGGTTACAGGCCTTCCCAGTATCTCCTGGGCAATGGCCACTGCATCAAAAGTGACAATCCAATCCGGAGAAATTGCTTTATACTTTTCTTCCCGGGCAGTATTGATAAGAATCTTTCCTCCAGGTTTCAGATCCTGAAGCAATGAGGGGGCAAACAGCGTTTCATCCAATACAACAATATAATCACAGTGTATAATTTCACTTCTGTCCCTGATTTTTTGATCATCTATCTTGGTAAAAGCAGTGATGGGTGCACCTCTTCTCTCCGGTCCAAAGGAAGGAAAAGCCAAAGCATATTTATTGCCGTACAAAGAGGCAGCAGCTCCTAGTATTCTGGAGGCTGTGAAACTTCCCTGTCCCCCTCTGCCATGCCATCTGATTTCAATCATGATATCCTCCATTCTGCATTTTTTGCCTTTTCTCTTAATGTCGAAAGTCTTTTTAGGGCTTCTTTAAGAGTATCTGTCTTTTTTGCGAAGTGAAAGCGAATCAGGTGGTTTACATCTTCTTTAAAGAAGCTGGAACCTGGGACAGCGGCTACCCCTACTTCTCTGGCAAGCCATTCACAAAACACCGTATCACTTGGAGCGCCGAATTCTGAAATATCTACCAAAACATAATATGTTCCCTGAGGTTCTGTATATTTAAGTCCCAGCTCATCTAAACCTTTTAAAAATATATTTCTTTTCTCTGTATAAAGTTTTCTTAATTCTTCATAATATGCATCCGAAAACTTTAGGGCTGCTACTGCTGCTTCCTGCAGAGGTGCTGCTGCCCCTACTGTAAGAAAATCATGAACCTTACGGGCATTTTCAATTACTTGGGAAGGCCCTATAATATATCCAAGTCTCCATCCTGTAATTGAGTAAGTTTTTGAAAGAGAGCTGCAGGAAATGGTTCTCTCAAACATTCCAGGCAAAGATGCAAAATAAATATGTTCATTCGGTTCAAACACAATATGTTCATAGACTTCATCAGTAATCACAAAAACATCATACTTTTCTGCCAGGTCTGCAATAAACTCCAGTTCTTCCCGTGTGAATACTTTTCCTGTAGGATTGGAAGGATTACAGAGAATAAGCGCCTTTGGATTTTGCTCAAAGGCTTTTTTAAGCGCTTCCTGATCAAAGTGAAATGTGGGCGGATGCAAAGGGACATATATTGGTTCTGCCCCGGAAAGAATCGTATCCGCCACATAATTTTCATAAAAAGGAGAAAAGACAATCACTTTATCTCCCGGTTTACAGGCTGTCATCATAGCTGCCATCATAGCTTCCGTACTTCCACAGGTCACAACAATTTGAGTATCGGGGTCAATGGGAATATCCATGTATTTTGACTGCTTTTTAGCAAGCGCTTCTCTGAAGTTTTGTGCACCCCAGGTGATGGAATACTGATGAGGGCCTTCTTCTGCTGCCTTTTTTAAGGCTTCCCTCAATTCCTTGGGAGGATCAAAGTCCGGAAAACCCTGGGACAAATTCACTGCCCCATAGCGGTTAGCTATTCGTGTCATTTTTCTAATAACAGATTCTGTAAAAAAGTCCAGACGATTGCTTACTTGCGGCATATTTTTCCTTCTTTCTATTGTTCTCTTAAGTCAATAAATCTTTTAGCCTTGTGGGTAGCTCTTGGAAGAGCCCCTTCTTCCAGGATCACCACTTCTTTAGGTCTAACGCCTAATCTTGCTTTAATATTGTGAGATACCTTTTCCGACAATTCCTCGTTCGTTATGGTGACATCCGCATGTTTTTCCACTTCTACTTTAAATTTGGTGGTAAAGTTTTCGGAAATCGCATACACTCTGTATTCCCCATTGAGTTCCTTAATGTTTCGAACGATAAATTCTATATCGCTGGGGAAAATATTCACGCCCGAGACAATGAGCATATCATCGAGTCTTCCTACCACCTGAATTCTGCCATGGGTACGTCCGCATTCACATTTTTCTTTGTTGAAAATAGCAATATCTCCTGTTCTGAAACGAATCATCGGTCTTGCCTGTTTTCTTAAGGTGGTGAGCACCAGTTCCCCCCTTTGACCATCCTTTACCGGTTCCAGAGTTACGGGATCGATCACTTCCACATAAATCTGATCTTCTGCTATATGCAGTCCGTTCCTTGCACTGCACATTCCGGCACAAGCCCCATAAATATCAGAAATACCATAGAAATCATACACTTCTGCATCCCAGAGATCTTCAATGGCTTTTCTTGTGGCTTCTATGGAACCTCCTGGTTCTCCGGCAACAATGATTTTATTGATCGCCAGGTCCGTTGCAGGATTGATGCCTTGTTTTTTAGCAGTTTCTCCAAGATACCATGCATAGGATGGAGTCGTCCAGATCACCGTAGGCTGAAATTCCTGCAAAATATAAAGGAGTCGTTCTGAAGGAATGGTTCCTGCCCAGATGCATAATGCCCCCAAATTCTGGGCTCCTATAACATCAGGGCCTCCCACAAACAAGGTGAAGTTTAAAGCATGCACATATCTGTCATGGGGTCTCATGCCTGCCGCCCAGAATAATCTGCTTTGGATATCCTGGAACTCATCAAAATCGGTTTTGGTAAAAGGACTTAGGGTAGGTACTCCTGTGGAACCGCTGGATGCCGAAACAAAGACCACATCTTCTTCAGGCACTGCAGTCAACGTTCCAAGAAGAGGCTTTGAGATTTGAGCGTCCCGCTCAATCTGCTTATTGATGAACGGAAACTTTGACAGGTCGGATAAAACCTTGAAATCTTCGGGTTTTACTCCGGATTCATCAAAAGATTGCTTATAATATGGTGAGTGTTCATAAGCGTATTTCAAGTGTTCTTTGAGCTGTTCTGTCTGATATGCTTCTAACTCTTCCCTTGGCATGGTTTCTATGGATTCATTCCAATATCTTTGATATGACATTTTTATTCCCCCTAATCAGCTGCGTTTGATTATGATCTTTTATCTACTTTTTTAGAGCTATAGTCTCCCAACCATTGAAAACCCTGTACGATTAACACTAAAACAACCACTGTAGTAAGCATGATGTCGGTTTGATATCTGTAGTATCCGAAGCGAATGGCTAAATCGCCGATACCTCCCCCGCCGATAATCCCTGCCATAGCAGAATATCCGATCAAACTGATGGCAGTTACTGTAATGCCTACGATCAGGCTGGGCAAAGCTTCCGTTAAAAGCACATGGTATATAATGGTCCTTGTTTTTGCCCCTGCGGCTTGCGCTGCTTCAATCACTCCTTTATCCACTTCTCTAAAGGCCGCTTCCACCAATCTCGCATAAAAGGCTATGGCTGCAACAGAAAGAGGTACTGATGCGGCTCCTGATCCTATAGTAGTACCCGTAATGAGCTTAGTGACAGGTAAAAGTACAACAAGCAGAATCACAAAAGGTGTGGATCTTACGATATTAATGATCAAACCTCCGATAAAGTTTAAAATTTTGTTTTGAAAAAATAAGCCACTGGACGTAAGATACAAAAATAATCCTAAAGGAATACCCAAAACTATGGATAATATCAGTGCTATTCCTACCATTTGAGAAGTTTCTCCCAGGGCTTTTAATAAATCAAAAATCAGTTCAGCTTGCATAGAGTACCACCTCCGTAAATGCAGTTCTTTCGTTGATATAGTCCACTGCCAGTTGAACTTCCCTTTCTTCTCCCTCTATATCGACGACTAAGATTCCCACGGGTCGATCTCCTATGTACTCGATTTTTCCATGGACGATATTTAGGTTAACATTATAACGTTTAGATACTTCTGATATTAAAGGCTCCGTTGCGGACTCTCCCTTATAGACAATTTTCAGTACCCTGCCCTTAAAATCATTGAAAATCTGCTTAGGGAATTCGAGGTGGAAGGTGTGTTCAATTAATTGTTTTGTAAAAACATTTCTCGGATTGACAAATACGTCATAAACATTGCCTGCTTCTAATAACTGTCCGTCATTCATAACCGCCACTCGGTCACAGATGCTTTTAACCACATCCATTTCATGAGTGATGATGACAATGGTAATCCCTAATTTCTGATTAATTTCTTTAAGTAAGTTTAGGATGGATTTTGTCGTTTCTAAGTCAAGGGCAGAAGTAGGTTCGTCACAGAGAAGAATTTCTGTTTCGTTGGCAAGGGCTCTTGCTATACCTACTCTTTGCTTTTGTCCGCCGCTAAGCTGAGCCGGAAAAGCATTACTTTTATCTGAAAGACCGACAAGATTCAGCAGTTGGTTTACTCTTTTTTGAATTTCATCTTTAGGTTTTCCTGCTGCAACCATTGGAAAGGCTACGTTTTCAAAAACTGTCTTTCTTTTTATCAGATTGAAATGTTGAAAGATCATCCCTATTTTCTGTCTAAGAAGCCTTAAGTCTTCTCCTTTTAAATCTGTAATGTCCTGATTGTTAATAAAAATCCTGCCTTCTGTTGGCCTTTCTAAAAGATTAATGGTTCGGAGCAGGGTACTTTTCCCTGCTCCACTGGCTCCAACAATTCCAAAAATTTCTCCTTTGTTAATGTTCAGCGAAAGTTTCTGAACTGCTTTAACTTTGCCTTCAGCCCCTTCATAAGTCACGCTGACATCCTGAAATTGAATCATATGTTTTCCTCCCTACTGTTGTAAAAACCAGGCTGGCTTTTGGAAAGCCTTAAACATATAATCTGGATTTTCGATAACTTCCCTGAACTCTTCCGATTCAACGACTTCTTTAATGTCTTTTACAAATTGGGAATTAATATCTTCTGTTCTTACAGCAACGAGATTTTTATATTCTTCCTGTAACTCTTCCATGACAAGGGCTGTAGATAAATCGATCCCTGCTGAAATCGCATAGTTTCCATTGATTGCTGCAAGATCCACGCTGTCTAATGTTCTTGGAAGCTGGGCTGCTTCTACCGGAGTAATTTTAAGATTTTTGGGATTGGATTCTATATCTTTTTCAGATGCTTTTGAAGGATCTATATCCTTATTCAATGTAATAAGTCCTGCCTGTTCCAGAAGCCTGAGGGCTCTTGCCAGGTTGGTAGGGTCATTGGCTATGGTGACTTCGGCGCCATCCGATAATTCATCTATGCTTTGTACTTTCTTTGAATACAAGCCTACCGCTGCTGTTGGCACATTGATTACAGGTGACAATTCAAGGCCGTGGTCTTCGGCAAATTTATTTAAGTACACCAGGTGTTGGAATAAATTGGCGTCAATTTCTTTATTGGCCAGAGCAAGGTTAGGCTGAACATAATCACTGAACTCTTTAATTTCAACCTTATATCCCTTTTTTTCAAGACCTGGCTTAATGCCCTTAACAATCATATCCCCATAAGGTCCTGGAGCAACTCCAAATATGATGGTCTTACTTTCCTTTGATGCACATCCTGTAAGTATCCCTAATATAGTAATAATGGATACAAGCAATACACTTATTTTTTTCATCTTATTTTCCTCCCTATTTTTTTGATTTTTTGAACTACATTTTTACGCATTAAAAAACCTCTTTCCGATGAAAGAGGTCATTTTCTTCCTCTCTCATCTCTCAGCTCATCTGTCTTGAGCTGTTGGAATTAGCACCTTGTAATACATACAGGTTGCCGGGCTTCATTGGGCCAGTCCCTCCGCCTCTCTTGATAAGAGTTTCTTACTAAATCATATTATATTGATAAGAATTATATGAGATAAATTCCGCTTTGTCAATAAGTTTTCAAAAAATTTTATTAATCCTATCTTTTTACTTTGTATTATATAAAACATAAAAAAACCGGGATTCATCCCGGCTTTTATTCAGCACTAAGCTTGAACCAATCTTTTAAAGACTGATAAGCTTCTTTGTAGCGCGTATAAATTTTATTGTACTTTTCTACATTTTTCTCTATAGGAGTTACAGATCCAACAATTTTTATAAATATATTGCAAGCTTCTTCAATACTGCTAAATTCTCCTGCTCCTACGCCTGCTAAAATAGCAGCACCAAGAGCCCCTCCCTGATTTGTATTGATTTCATTTATTGGATATCCAAAAATATCTGCAAGAATCTGTTTCCAGAGAGGACTCTTTGAACCTCCCCCAATGGCAATAATTTGAGAAATAGGTACTCCGATATCTTTTAAAATTTCAAGAGAATCCCGAAGTCCAAAGGATACACCTTCAAGTACCGCCCTTGTCATCTCACCTCTTGTGGTACTCATGGATAATCCCAAAAATGTTCCTCTTGCATCAGGATCGGCATAGGGAGTACGTTCTCCCATAAGATACGGAAGGAATATTACGCCTTTAGCACCTGGTTCCGTCTCACTGGCTTCTTTTAAGAGTTCATCAAAATCCATTCCTTTATTGGCTTCTTCTACCCACCATTTTAAGCAGCTGGCTGCCGAAAGCATAACCCCCATGGAATGATACTTCCCATTGGCATGGCAGAAAGCATGAAGGCGATTCTGGCTGTCTACAGCGTAGTCATCATGGGCTGCAAATACGACACCCGAAGTCCCCAGGGTAACCATTACGGTTCCTTCTTTAACCGTTCCGGTTCCTATGGCTCCGGCAGCATTATCGCCGCCTCCTCCTACAACCAGAATCTCTCCTGTGAGTCCCAGTTCCCCTTTCACTTCTTCTGACAACTTTCCTGTTACTTCATAGGATTCATAGAGTTTTGGAAGATACTCTTCTTTGATGCCTATGTACTCGATCATTTCCTTGGACCAGCATCTGTTTTTAACGTCTAATAGAAGCATTCCGGAAGCATCAGAAACATCCGTTGCATAATCTCCTGTCAATTTAAATCTGATATAATCTTTTGGAAGAAGAATGTGTCTTATTTTCTCAAACAATTCAGGATGATTTTTCTTTACCCATAAAATCTTAGGGGCTGTGAACCCGGTCAATGCCTTATTACCAACAAGCTCTGTGAGTTTTTCTTGCCCAAAATGATTGGTGATGTCCTCACACTCCTCCGCAGTTCTTTGGTCGCACCAAAGTATTGCGGGAAGCAGGACCTTATTTTCTTCGTCCAAGGCTACCAGTCCGTGCATTTGACCACTAAAGCCTATTCCCCGGATTTCCCCTTCAGGAAGATTGTTTTTTTGAATAACTTCTTTAATAGCTTCTTTGGTACCCATCCACCAGTCTTCAGGATTTTGCTCCGCCCAATTACTTTTTGGATAATACACCGGATATTCCCTGGAAGATTCCCCGAGAATTGTTCCGTCTTTATCAACAGCAAGTACCTTTACAGATGATGTACCTAAATCAATCCCCAAAAAAATCATACCTATTCTCCTCCTTGAAAGGGTTGTTGTATCAACAACCCAATAAATCGATCTTTACTACAGTGTATAGATATATTGATTAATTCGATCTTCTAAGAGTTCTTGTCTTCCGGATTTGTTTACAATCTTATCATGCTTTAATGCATAGGCAGTTAATTCTTCAAAGCCTACTTTATTTTCTACGATATCTTTTCCGATGCCTTCATTGTAACTTGCATATCTTTCTTCGATAAAGCTTTCTAATACTTTATCTTGAAGCAATTTATCCGCAATGATAAGACCCCTTGCAAAGGTATCCATACCAACAATGTATCCGATGAATAAGTCTTCTACTTCAAAGGAACCTCTTCTTACCTTAGCGTCGAAGTTAAATCCTCCAGGTGCGATACCTCCGTTTTTAAGCACTTCGTACATCGCTAAAACAGCATCGTAGATATTGGTTGGGAATTGGTCTGTATCCCATCCTAATAGCATGTCTCCCTGGTTAGCATCGATACTTCCTAATACGCCGTTAATTCTTGCCATGTTCAGTTCATGTTGGAAGGTATGTCCTGCTAAAGTCGCATGGTTCGCTTCTATATTCATTTTGAAATGGTCTTGTAAATTATATTTTCTTAAGAATCCTAAAACAGTCATTGTATCAAAATCGTATTGATGTTTTGTAGGTTCTTTTGGTTTTGGCTCGATTAAGAATTGTCCTGTAAAGCCAATTTTCTTAGCATAATCTACTGCCATTTGTAAAAATCTTGCATAGTTGTCTTGTTCTAAAGCTGTATTGGTGTTAAGAAGTGTTTCATAACCTTCTCTTCCACCCCAGAATACATAGTTTTCTCCGCCAAATTTCTTAGTAAGGTCAATGGCTTTTTTAACCTGAGCCGCCGCAAAAGCAAATACATCCGCATTAGGAGAAGTAGATGCTCCGTGAACGAATCTTGGATGGCTGAATGCATTGGTTGTTCCCCATAAACATTTGATACCTGTTTTTTTCATTAATTCTAAGATGTAATCAGAGATTTCATCTAAATTAGCAAATTTTTCTTCTAAGGAATTGCCTTCTGGTGCAATATCAAGGTCATGGAAACAGAAATATTCGATACCTAATTTGCTCATAAATTCAAATCCTGCTTCTGCTCTCGCTTTAGCAAGTTCCATGCCTTCTTTTCCTGCCCAAGGTCTCTTAGCTGTGCCTTCTCCAAACATATCAGCGCCCATAGCAGTTAAAGTATGCCAATAGCTCATAGCAAATCTGAAATGATCCTTCATAGGCTTGCCTGCAACAATTTTTTCTGGGTCATAGTATTTAAATGCTAAAGGATTAGTAGATTTAGGTCCTTCATACTGAATCTTCTTAATGCCTTCAAAATATTCTTTCATAAGATCCCCTCCAAAGTTTTTAAATTGATTTTAACAACTTAATTCTATTATATAGTATTCACAAAACTTTTTCAACCCATTTTAAGAAGTTATTTTTTAATATTTTCTTACTTTTCTATTCATTCTACCTGCTAAAAAGATCCTGTATTAAGCTTTTAAAATTATATAAGAAGTTTTTTATTGCATAGGAAATTCAGAGGAATTTCCTATGCAATAAAAAAACAGAGCACTTGTAAGTGCTCTGTCTTATTAATGCGGATGAAGGGAGTCGAACCCCCACGGTGTCGCCACCGGCAGATTTTGAGTCTGCTGCGTCTGCCAATTCCGCCACATCCGCCAATACTGGGTAGGAAGGATTCGAACCTTCGGATGCAGGAGTCAGAATCCTGTGCCTTACCGCTTGGCGACTACCCAACAATATTAATTTGTCCGAACAACTTCATATTCTAGCACAAATGATTTAGTTTGTCCAGTAGTTTTTTTCAAAAAAGCCGTCTCACCCGGAGGGCTTTTTATTACATAGGAAATTCGAAGAGATTTCCTATGTAATAAAATAACTCGTACGAAATGTACGAGCTATTATGCATTCATTGTGCTCTGAATTTTTTCATGTATAGCTTTTGCTGCTTTTTTCCCTGCCCCCATGGCTAAGATCACAGTAGCTGCACCAGTCACCACATCGCCTCCGGCATAAACATTTTGCTTGCTGGTATGCATGGTTTCTTCTTCTACAATAATTCCGCCCCATTTGTGGGTGTCTAAGCCCGGAGTCGTTTGGCGAATAAGTGGATTAGGGCTTTGTCCAATGGCTATGATCACTGTGTCCATATCCATTATGAAATTACTTCCTTCAACTTCAACAGGCCTTCTTCTTCCTGATTCATCCGGTTCTCCAAGACCCATCTCTACACACTCAATGGCTTTTACCCATCCGTTTTCTCCATGGATTTTCTTAGGATTTGCAAGCAGTTTAAAGATAATGCCTTCTTCTTTTGCATGATGAATTTCTTCTTTTCTCGCCGGCAGTTCTTCTTCTCCGCGGCGATAAATAATATAAACTTCCTCTGCTCCAAGTCTTTTGGCTGTTCTGGCAGCATCCATTGCCACGTTACCGCCGCCAATAACTGCAACTTTTTTACCAACCTTTACAGGAGTAGGATTATTGGGGAAATCATATGCCTTCATTAAATTCACTCGGGTTAAAAATTCATTGGCAGCGTATACTCCGTTTAAACTTTCTCCTTCAATACCCATGAATTTAGGAAGTCCGGCACCGCTCCCTACAAATACTGCCTTGTAGCCTTCTTCAAATAACTCATCAATTGTGATCGAACGACCTACTACAACATTTTTATTGATTTTAACGCCCAGATCTACTATAGTTTCTATTTCTTTTTCAACCAATGCTTTTGGAAGACGGAACTCCGGAATGCCGTACATGAGTACACCGCCTAAAGCATGCAAAGCTTCAAAAATGGTTACATCATATCCTAATTTAGCCAAGTCTCCGGCACAGGTAAGTCCTGCAGGGCCTCCCCCAACCACTGCAATTTTAATCCCATTTTTTGTAATCTGCACTGACTTTTTCTCTGCATGCTGCATATGGTAGTCGGCAACAAATCTTTCCAGCCTTCCAATACCTACCGGTTCTCCTTTTATGCCTCTTACACATACACCCTCACATTGATTTTCCTGGGGACATACTCTGCCACAAATGGCTGGCAGGTTGTTTTCTGAAGTAATGAGTTCATAAGCTTTTTCAAAGTTCCCTGCTGCTACTTCCTTAATAAATTCTGGTATAGGAACGTTCACAGGACATCCGGATACACAGGGTTTATGTTTGCAGTTAAGGCATCTTGTTGCTTCTTCCATGGCTTGTTCCTTGGTATATCCAAGTGCCACTTCATTAAAATTTTTATTTCTTACATTGGGATCTTGTTCAGGCATGGTTACTTTTTTTAAACTCATATTAGGCATTTTACTTTCCTCCTAGTCCAATGCGGCAAGAATGTTCTTCTTCCTTATACATTCCCTGCCTTCTCATGCATTCGTCAAAATCTACCAAAAGGCCGTCAAAATCAGGGCCATCCACACAAGCGAACTTTGTTTCTCCGCCAACAGTCACTCTGCATCCTCCGCACATCCCTGTTCCGTCAATCATGATCGGATTAAGGGATACTGCCGTTTTGATATTTTTCGGCTTTGTAATGCCTACAACAGCTTTCATCATTACAAGAGGCCCTATGGCAATGATTTCATCATATTCCTTACCTTCATTTAATAGTTCATTCAGTACATCGGTCACGAATCCTTTTTTGCCTTTTGTGCCGTCATCGGTTGCATAGTAGACCTTATCGCAAATCGCTTCAAATTCCTTATCAAGGATAATAAACTCTTTGCTTCTTCCACCCAGAATCACATCTACTGCCACACCCATTTCATGAAGTTTTCGTATTTGAGGATATAGGGGGGCTGCTCCAACGCCACCGCCAATTCCTAATACTCTTTTATGTTTTTTAAGGTCAGAAGGTTTTCCTAAGGGCCCTACAAAATCAGGAATCGTATCTCCTTCTTGTTTGCTGCTTAGTAGCTGGGTAGAGTATCCAACAATCTGATAAATAATGGTAACAGTTTCTTTTTCTCTATCGTAATCTGCAATGGTTAATGGAATTCTTTCTCCTTTTTCATCGGCCCTGAGAATGATAAACTGCCCGGGTTGGCAACTTCGTGCTACAAAAGGTGCATGAACAACCATTAGCTCTACAGCTTCGTTCAGTTTTTCTTTTTTCAAGATTTTATACATTTTTACATCTCCTCTGTAAAATAACTCAATAATAGGAGAAGCCTTATTTGAACAAGCAACAAATAAGGCTTCTATTACATTATACATAAGTTACATCTCTAAATCAATTTGGGTATTTTAGTAAGCTATTCCCTGTGCCAACATTGCTTCAGCTACTTTTAAGAATCCTGCAATATTAGCTCCTACCACATAATTACCTTCGTGGCCATATTCTTTAGCCGCATCCTGAGCACTCTTGTGGATATTTGCCATGATTTGCTTTAATTTTGCATCCACTTCTTCAAAAGTCCAGGAATATCTCATACTGTTTTGACTCATTTCGAGACCTGAAACAGCAACGCCTCCTGCATTGGCAGCTTTTCCAGGTCCAAATAAAATACCGTTCTTAAGGAAAATCTCAACAGCTTCTGGTGTAGAAGGCATATTGGCCCCTTCTGCCACTGCAATACATCCGTTTTTCACTAAGGTTGCTGCAGCTTCTCCATCCAGTTCATTCTGTGTTGCACAAGGAAGTGCAATGTCACAAGGGATTGTCCAAATTCCTGAGCATCCTTCATGATACTCTGCATTTGGATGATAGTTGATATATTCTTTGATTCTCTTTCTTTCAACTTCTTTGATTTGTTTTACTGTATCTAATTTGATGCCTTCTGCATCATAAACATATCCATTGGAATCACTAAGAGCAACAACTTTTCCGCCCAGTTGCTGTGCTTTTTCTGCTGCATAAATGGCAACATTCCCAGATCCTGAAATCACTACAGTCTTACCTTCAAAGGATTCTCCTTTGGTTCTTAACATTTCTTCTGTAAAGTAGCAGCAGCCATATCCTGTTGCCTGAGTACGAACTAAACTTCCCCCATAGGTTAAGCCTTTTCCAGTTAATGTACCTGTAAATTCATTGCGAAGTCTTTTGTATTGTCCATACATATATCCGATTTCTCTTGCTCCAACACCAATATCTCCTGCTGGAACGTCCGTATCTGCACCGATGTGTCTTTGAAGCTCTGTCATAAAGCTTTGGCAAAAACGCATAATTTCTCCGTCAGATTTTCCTTTAGGATCAAAGTCGCTTCCACCTTTACCTCCGCCCATTGGCAGACCAGTTAAAGAATTCTTAAAGATTTGTTCGAAGCCCAAGAATTTAATAACCCCGAGATTTACAGAAGGATGGAATCGGATGCCTCCTTTATAAGGTCCTATAGCACTGTTAAATTGTACTCTAAAGCCCCTGTTTACCTGAACCTTGCCATTGTCATCAACCCAGGATACCCTAAACATGATCACTCTTTCCGGTTCTACAATTCTGTCAACAATCCCTGCCTTGATGTATTCGGGATGTCTTTCAAGAACCGGTTCGAAGGAATGGAGTACTTCCCTCACTGCTTGATGAAATTCAAGTTCAGCCGGATTTTTAGCAATGACCCTATCCATGACTTCTTGTAAATAGCTGCTTTTAAATTCCACTTTGTCTCCTCCTCTATACAATGAAAGATAATTATTATTAACATGCATTATATACAATTGTCTGACATTGGCACCATTATATCACGTAGACTGCAATTTGCAAATATATTTTTTTAACATTTCTACAAAAAATAAAAAAAAGCCTACAGAATTTACATTCTGCACGGCTATTCATAAATATCTGAAAGCTCTATATTGAGCATTTCGACATTTTTATAAGAACTTCTTTCATTATTAAGGGGTTCTTTGGCTTTTTCCTTAAGAACTTTGATTGGAAGTTCGATGATAAATTCTGTCCCCTTATGTTCTTCACTCTGCACATGAATGGTACCATTATGCATTTCCACTAAAGATTTAACAAGAAACAATCCTATTCCGCTTCCCTCATATTGCCGTGTAGCACTGGAATCTACCTGACCGAATCTCTGAAAAATCACATGTTGTTTTTGGGATGGTATACCTATGCCAGTATCTTTTACGGATATAAGGATTTTCTCATCCTGTTTTTCTATTCCTACTTTAATGACGCCTCCAGGTAGAGTAAACTTGGCAGCATTGGATAAAAGATTTAACATAATTCTCTCTATTTTTTCTGCATCAAAAGCCATGATTTGCTTGGAGACTTTACTTTCAAACAGAAGGTTAATCGATTTGTTTTTTATGTATTGCTCAACCGACAAAGTAATTTGCTTAACAACATAAACAATATCAGCATTTTCCAAATGCAATTTAAAGAAGCCGGAATCAATTTTTGTTACATCAATAGTATTATTGAGCAGACGAAGAAGTCTGTAACAGTTTTGTTTCATAATACTTGCATACTTCTTTTCTTTTTCAGAAGGCAAGTAGAAAGTTTCTAAAAGCTGCAACGTAGATAAAATGATGTTTAAAGGCGTTTTTAACTCATGGGATACATTGGTAAAATACTCTGTTTTGGCTTTATTGTCGCGTTGCGCTTCCTTAAGTAATTTCTCTTGACATTTTATATTTTCCTGGAGGATGAGTTCTACTTTCTTCAAATCTGTGATATCTTTAATGTGCTCCATCACAAGCTGAACTTCATTCGTATCTTTGTCAAAAACGGGATATGCCATGATCTCCACCCATTTTTCCAGTTTCTCTATATAGGTTTGGATTTTTTCAGTCTTTTTGGACTGACAGGCCTTTTGGGTGATCGACTCCGTGCAAGGCTTACTGCACATTTTAAGATCTGTACATTTTTTCCCGATGACTTCTTCACTGGTATATCCCCAAAGATCAAGAGCTGCCATGTTGCACTGAATAATCCTGTCTTCAGTGTCTTTAATGTAAATTGGATCAGGGATACTGTCAAAAATCGTATCCAAAAGGGCCGAAGTTTCTTTTAATTGCCTTTTTATATCATAATGATGGTTTACTGCATTCGTGAAATCTTTAAGTAAAGTATAGGAGCCCGCCAGATACAACGGTTCATCATTTTCATCCCAAATGCCTTTTCCCTGAATGAGAACCCATTCATAATTTGAAGGCTGAATGGCTACCCTGCATTCTGTTTTAAAAATGGATATTTCTCTTTTCAAATAACGTTTTAAAGTCTCATTAACATAATCAATGTCCATAGGATGTATGATTTCTTTTAAAAACTCAATAGGCATATACAGGGTGGATTTATCTCCATCAAAATACTCTCTGATTTTTCCATTATAGTAGATTGTATTTTGAGGTATATCCAGACCCCAAAAACCATCATTGGCTCCTTCTTTTGCTATGTCTAGCCAAATCTGACCCTTTTCCAGTTTTTTGGCATCCGTATCAATCAATCTGTGATTTATATGCTCACCCCCTAAAGTCAAGAAAATTACTTTATTTTTGGAATCAGTATAACAACATTATACCCTTACAGGTAAATTTGTAAATATATTTTTGGAATTAAGGAAAATTTTGTACTAATGTTAAATAAAGAGCTGGATATCTGATTCAAGAGCATCTTTAAGATATTCTTTGGCTTCTATGACCTCTACCTCAGGAATCAGCTCTTCTTTCGAGATCCCCATAATTTCCATAGAAAGCTTACAGCCATAAAAATTCACTCCTCTTTTTCTTGCTCCGTTTAAAAAGTTTATGAGTCTTGGGGCCCCATCTTCTTCCATCATGTCAATCAACATTTTCTTCCCTAATCCACTGAAATTCATCTTAGAAAGTGGAAGTTCTTCCGGTCCTTTTGGTGTCATCATTCCAAACAGTTTTTCATAAGGACTTTTCTCTTCTGTATTTCCATTTTCTCCTGTTCTAAGCAAAAAGAGTCCCCAAAACGCAAAGAACATGGTTACTTCCATATCCATGTCTCTTGCCGTATTGGCTAAAATAAGAGCCGCCAAAGCTTTATCATAGTCGCCGCTAAACATGAGTAAGTTTAATTTTTTGCTCAATTTTTCATCTCCTTATAAAATTTTATTAGTATTTTATCCTCTTATTCAATATTTATAATAAAATTCAACGATCAATGTATAACATTCTTTTCACAAGAAAGAATTTCTCCTTCGAAACTCTCGCGCCAAACGCGGTCGGCAAACCGACAAAATTCAATACATTCAAATTTCCATCCTGCCTGGAAGCTTTTTTGAAATAGGAAATTCGAAAATTTTCCCTATATAATAAATAAAAGAGCGAACTTTTTCGCCCTTTGCATTGATCACAATGATTAATCTAAATTCTCATACTGATCAATATAATATTTTTTATTCCGTACAATACACTCTAATAATGCAGCCAAACGATCAATTTCCTGGAAAGTATTATAAAACCCCAGACTGATTCTGACCATCCCCGGCCGAGTTTTTGTTTCATCTTCTATGTAGGCTTTGATTTCTTCTTTAGAAAGCTTTAAGAGCATCTGAATGTAAGGTTGCGCACAAAAACAGCCATTTCTCACTGCAATACCGCCTTCATAGGACAAGGCCAATGCCACAACCCGGTGAGGAACTCCCTTAATATTAAAAGAAATAATACCTAATCTATCCTCTATATCATGAATATCTCCATATAGTTCTATATCGGGGATTTGAGTTAATTTATACATTGCATAGGCTGCCAACTTTCTTTCATGAGCCTCAATGGCATTCATTCCCATTGCATTAAGGGTTCTTATAGCCTGTATAAGGGCTACAACTCCTATGACGTTGGGAGAGCCTCCTTCTTCATTTTGTGGCGGATCATTCCACACCACTTCATCATGGGTAACAAATTTTACCGTTCCCCCGCCGGGATCAGAAGGTTCTCCAACAAAAACTTCTCTGGGCCCAATTAAAACCCCGATGCCAAAAGGCGCATACAGTTTATGGGCAGAAAACGCCAAAAAGTCTATATGCTCCGGATCTTTGTGAGATTTCATATCAACAGAAGTATGGGGAACGAGCTGTGCTCCGTCTATGAATATTTTAGCTCCGTACTGATGCGCAATTCTTGCTGCTTTATAGATTGGATTAATATATCCCAGTACATTGGATGCTCCTGTCATGGTAACGATCTTTACTTTCCCTTCGTATTTTTTAAGTTTACGCTCCAAATCTCCCATATCCAGCCGTCCATGCCCATCGATTCCAATATAGTCCACATGAAAGTGATTCCTCCAAGGTAAATCATTGGAATGATGTTCCATAGCTGTAGATAATACAACCTCTTTTCCCCCTTTTTCTCCTAATTTTATAGCTGCTTTATTAATGGCCTGGGTTGTATTGCTGGTAAAGATGACCACATCCTTTTTAGAATCAGCTCCGACAAAATCACAGACAATTTCCCTGCCCTTTTCATAAATCTGTGAAGACAGTCTTGATTTATATCCAGTTCCTCTATGAACAGAAGAATACCAAAAAGCAAAACGATTCACCGCATCCATCACCGAAATGAGAGGAGGAGTAGTGGCTCCATTATCAAAATTAACGCCCGTTACACATTTCCCATTTATGAGGGGGACTTTCCCCTCTACACCCACCACCCACTTTCGAAATCCATATGGGTTCATATTCCCCACCCCCAAAATATAGCAAATTGGCTTAATATTATAGTATTAATCAAAAAGAATATGGTGCCTGTCAATATACATTTCCACATTTGGAATGAATCCACAAATGTATATGGCAGACACCATTCTTAGGATTATATTTTAATTGAAGCAACTTCATAGAAAAATTTTCTTGGATAAGAAATGGTCACTACTGCTGTCCCTTCATATTTAGGGGACTGGACCACCCGAACGACTTTTGCAGGACATACTGCCTGCCCATCTTTATTCACCGCCATAACGTTTTCTCCTTTTTTAGGGAGGGGCAAAAATTCATAGGGGATGGATAAGGCAACTTCTTCTTCTGAAAAAATATAGTCTCTAAGGGTGATGGCCTGACCCGGGCAGGCAGGAACACAAAGTCCGCACCCGATGCATTTCTCATAATCTATTTTGGGTGTATTGCTGATCTGATCTCCAATCATTATTGCATGCCTGGGACAGGAAGCTTCACAGGGATTACAAGGGATTTCCTGAGTGCATTCAACGATTGCAACGGCTCCTTTTAATAACCTCTCTTTGGATGGAAGCACCATGCTCTTTTGACTTTTTCCTTCATGAATATTGTGTCTTAGCTGAGAAAGCCTGTTTTTAACAGAAGCTGCATATTTTATATATTCTTCTTTTTCATAAAGCCCCAGAGACCAGGCCACTGCAAGGCCTGCCATTCTGCCTTCTTCCATGGCGATGCTCGCTTCTTCTATTCCCGTTATATCTCCTGCAACATAGATACCTTTTATACTGGTTTCCATGTTTTCATCGTGAACAGGAATATGCCCTCCCAAAGAAGGATTGTACAGAAAGGCACAACCTGCCATCCATGCCAGTTCTCCTAAAGGGGTAAAACCCGTAGCAAGGCAGATGGTATCGACATCCAAAATTTTTTCGCTGCCCTCTATGGGTTTAAAATGCTCATCCACCTCTACAATCTCCGCTCCTTCTACGCAAGTACTTCCAAGAGCTCTTTTTATCGTATGCCTCGGATAAAAAGGCACCCCGGCTCTTCTTAACTTTGCCATATGAACCTCATATCCGCCCGCCTTCTCCCCTACATCGATAATTCCTGCCACTTCTATGCCTGTCTGTATGAGTTGATAGGATACAATGACCCCTACATTTCCCGATCCTACCATAAGCACTTTGTTCCCAGGCCTAACCCTATGAATATTCATCATGGTCTGGGCTGCGCCTGCACCCATCACCCCAGGGAGCGTCCATCCAGGGAAATTGATGGGATTTTCCTGGGCTCCTGTTGCGATAATGATTCTTTCCCCTTGGACCGTCAAAGACTTCTTTTTATTTTGAATTACCCATACTTCTTTATTGGCATTAAGCCCTACTACCTCTGTATTAAGCCATATCTCAATACCTAAATCTTCTGCTTCCTTAAGAAGCATTTCTCCTATATATATCCCTCTCATACCTGCCTTATGTTCCTTAGAACCGAAAAATTTATGGATCTGTTTAAAAAGTTGTCCTCCTGCCTTATGATTTTCATCAATGACAAGCACTTCTCCTCCTGCCTTTGCCACTTCAATGGCACTGCAAAGACCTGCAGGTCCACCTCCAATGACCACTACGGATTTATTCATCATCTTTTTCACTTCTCTCCCAACTGCCCAGGCCCTTCTGGGTTTCTATTTTCATTCCATCTCTCACTGGGGTAATACAAGTTCTTACATTTGGAATACCATCCACAACCATGACACAATCCGTACATCTCCCTATGGCACAAAAGACTCCTCTGGGTTCTTTTCTTTTTCTGGTATAACGGCAGACTTTAATGCCATTGGCAAGCAGCGTGGCAGCAATCATTTCTCCTTCATAGGCTTTAAGGATCTTGCCATCTACCCAGATGGCAACTTCTTTTTTATCTTCCATCTTTCCTAATATAGGATGTTCCATAATTCTATTCATTTAAAAGATCACCTTCTATTCCAAGATTAACTGGACGGACGGGTTGTCTATAGGTTCCCTGCCTTGGAAGGTTTTTCGTTATTTCTTGGATCATTTTTTCTATTCGCACTCTGCAAGTCCGTCCCTGACACAGTCCCATGCCGCATCTTGTAAATCTTTTTACTTCGTTAAAGGTATTTGCTCCATCCTCTATGGCCTCTTCAATTTCTCTTTGAGTAATTTCTTCACATCTGCATATAATAATATCCTCCATAAATACTCCTCTCTCTATTTTTAATAGGGCGAACACTGTCCGCCCTATCATTTTATGACCATTGCGCTTTTGAATTTTTCGTCAATAAAGATACTATAATAATCAAAACAGCAGAGATTATTAAAGCAATAAGTACCCTGTTAGAACCCAGGGCAGGAATTTGTGTGAGTATGGAGCCAGTTATAATTCCAATCCTTGCGCCCCAAGGGGTTACTTTGCTGTTTTTAACGCCCATTTCGAATTTTTCGCCTTTTCTTTCCTTCCAAAGAAGCCCTACTAAAAGAAGGGGGACTAAACCACCTCCGGCCATGGCATAGGCCCTGGAAAACAAGTCTAAAATAGAGCTGGCATAAATGCCTGCTACGGCAGAAAAAACACCAATGACAATGGTTAATCCTTTTGCATATTTAACAAGCTGTGCATCTGTTGCCTTCTCCTTAAAGGGTTTGATTAAATCGTTGACAATAAGAATGGATGCAGAATTTAAGTTTGAATCTGCCGAAGACATACCTGCCGCCAGTACCAGTGCAAAAATCATCACTGCAATACCTTTGGGAACATAATTGAGCATAAACCAAGGCATTGCATCATCCGGTTTTAGTCCTTGATTTAATGTAAGAATCACCATACCTACCAATGCAGTTAACATAACAAAGATAATCGCAATGATTCCACTCCATAAAAGTCCGTCTCTTGCAGCTTTTTTATTTTTAGCGGAAAAACACCTTTGCCAGTAAATCTGAGCTGCCAATATCCCAATACATCCCGTTACAAACTGATTAAGAAGCTGTATGACATTGGTTCCTCTAAAACTCCATAATTCTCCTTTGCCTACTTCTGCGAGTCTCATTCCCAATTCTGTCATACTCCAGCCAACTGGTGAAAAGGCAAAGATATAAAAAGCAACACCAAATATTACAACCAATATTCCTTGAATCAGATCCGTCCAAACTACGGAATATATACCTCCCAGAGTGGTATAAACAATAAATACAAGAGAGAATAATAGAATAATTGGAACAGGATTGGCGCCAGTAATAATGTTAAAGATATTTCCAAAAGCCTTTCCTTGTCCTCCCACCCATGCAATCATAATCATAGAAGCCAGAATACCGCCTAAGGCTCTTGTGACCTTATCTCTTACGATTAAATCATCCATCATTTCAGGAAAAGTATTATAGGTAAGCCGTCCTGCCAATCCTGCAAAAAATAGTGCAAAAATAATTTTAGATCCCTGTTCTCCTAAAATGAATACAAGCCAGGGAAGCCCAAATTGATAGCCTTTACCTGCATGGCCTATAAAATTTCCAACACCCATAATCGTTGCAAATTGTGTAAAGAAAATAAGATATAAAGGAAAAGTTTTACCCCCTATGGCATAATGCGAAAAACTGGACTGGGCTTTTCCCGTTACCTTCCAGGAAATGAACAAGAATACCGCGCACATTACGCCAGTAACAATCCACAACCATACCCCTAAATCCATACTCTGCCCCCTTTAACTTTTTACTTTTTAAACCTGCTTAAATTCAGTTCTTCCATAGGATAGGCCACTTTCTCGCCGCAAATCATAGAAGCCGTAATTTTGCCAGTAACAGGTGCCATAGCAATACCATCTCCTTCATGGCCTGCCGCAATATAGAATCCTTTTTTCCCCTCTACTTCTCCAATAATGGCTTTACCATCCTCGGAAGCTGGTCTAAGGCCGGCAAAACTTCGAATCATATGAACGTTTTTTAAAATTGGAAACATCTTAAGAGCTTCTTGCATGATCAGCATCAACGCTTCATAAGTCGTACTTTGGTCAAACCCTGCATATTCCCTCGTGCTTCCTATTAAGTAATTGCCACTGGAGGCTTGGCTAAGAGCCAGTCCAATTCCCAACTCCCTGTGTTTTTTGGGCTTTCTTTGGATAATCTGAGGGTTCATTTTCGCAGCAATATAATCCGCACTCCAGGCATTGGTTGCTCCAAGGGGTGGTACCTGCTGAGTAACGATAATTTGCCCCCTTTTGGGTTTAATGGGAATATCAATTCCAATAAGTTTTCCTATTTCCGGTGCCCAGGCCCCCGCAGCATTAACCACATATTCTGTTTGTATACGACTTCCATCTTTAAGATCAATCTCCCAGGAATCTTCCCTTTGCATAATGTCCGTAATTTCTATATGAGTTTTTAGGGCCAGACCAAGGGCAGTCCCCTTTTTTAGAAATCCTCTCATAACTTTTAGGGGATTCACCTGGGAATCTTTACTGCAGTAAGTGGAAGCTTTAATGTCTTTTCTTACAAAGGGTTGCTTTTTAAGTACATCTTTTCGATCCAGCATTTCAACCGGGAGTCCGTGGCTATTTTGTATTTTAACAAACTCTTCCATTGCCTTGAGTTGTACATCGTCTTCTATTAGTACCATCCCTCCCCTGTTTTCAAATTCCAGGTCGATCTCCAGTTCTTTAGACAAACATTTGTACATTTCTACACTTTCCAGCGTCATGTCTAAAAGAATACCTGGCTTTTTGGATTGAAAGAAAATAGCATCATCGCAGGAAGATGATGCCCCGCTGCCCACTTCCCCTTTTTCTAAAATCAAAACCTTTTTCTTTTTTAAAAGAAGGTAGTAGCTTACGGACAGTCCTATAATGCCTCCCCCAATGATCACGACATCATAATGTGCCAAGACCTAAACCCCCCACCAATTGCATCAATCAATTCATCAATCATTCGCCTTTCTATAAATATATGGAAAATTCAGACGCAATATAACAAAAAATAAAATACCTGCCGGTTCACATTTCTACATTTGAATGTAAACCGGCAGGCACTATAGGTTCGAATTATGAATATTTAAATATATGCTGCTTATATTTATCTAATATAATCATTAACGGATATCCGATTCCATAACAAGAAATCAATTGTCCAAGCCCTACGCCTCCCATAAATATAAGAAGGGTTGTATTCCACTCAATCCTGCCAAAGGTTCCGTAGTAAATCAGTAGTCCCACAATAAGGGCATTCACTACGATGGGTGGAATGGGCACCAGTACTTTCTTTGGCATTTTATAGGACAGATAGGCGGCAATTAAAGTGGCTAAACTGCCGAAAACGATGTCCACCATGCCAAATTTACTAATGAAGATATTGGATAATAAGCATCCAATAAATAACCCCGGAACTGCCGCAGGGGTAAAGAATGGCAGTACAGTCAAAGCTTCTGAAATACGCACCTGGATATAATCCGTGCTGATCACTGCAAAGGGCAGGGTTAACACCACATAAATTGCAGCAATCAGGGCTGACTGCACCAAAAACAAGATTTTCTTATTCATTTTTTATCCTCCTTAGTTTTGTTTATAGTCAGGATTTCGCGAACTGACTTCTGTAGTACTATAACACAATTAAAGCATAAAGAAAAGCTATTTTTCAGGGTTTTCATATTTTAGATATAATCTGCAATACAATAAAACATATTAAATATAATACTCTGTTAGAAGTTTGTTAGAAGTTCGGAGTAAAAACAGGTTACTATTTAAATAAAGGATTTTTATCCTCTCTGTCGAATCTTTTATAAAAACAAAATAGGAGTGCATAGGGATGTTTTTTGAATTCAGAAATAGAAACAGAACTGTAAAAGAACTGAGAAAAGATAAATGTTACACGGTTAAGGAACTGGCAGAAAAAGTGAACTTAAACCCTTCCATCATCAATAAAGTAGATTCGTTAAAATTAAGAGATGTGCCTGAACCAGTAAAGTCTAAAATCCTTCCTTTTCTAAAATAATTTTTTGTCGAAGCTTGTCACAAGCGGGCCAAGCTCCTCATATATTATTAGTGTAGACAAGGTTAATATATGAGGAGGTGAAAAGATGAACGAAGTTCAAGCTAAACCCAAACCAAAGCCAAATGCACAGACCCATGTTCATGAATTCGTAGGCAGTGTAATGGTTGCCGAAGGTGTAGAGCCCCATAACCACCGTTTTTCCGGTGTAACCAGTGAAGTGATTCCTCTTCCTTGTGGAGGACATAAACATGCTCTATACACCAGTACTGACTTCTATGACAACCATTACCATGAGGTTGCAGCTGAAACAGGACCTGCAATATATGTAGGTGACGGAAGGCATATACATTATGTAAATGCCACAACAACTCTAAATGCGGGCCATACCCACGATTTTATCTTTGCTACTTTAATCAATAATCCGACAGGAAACTAAAGTCAAAAACACAGCGATTGGATTATTAAATCCAAATCGCTGTGTTTTTTATTCCTCACTTATCTTAAAAACAATATACAGTATAGTTATTTCTTAATATTTTGATAAGGGCAACAACGCCCCCTATTTTTTAATAAAAAGGAACATTATATATGTTTTTGTCATAATATGTAGCAGGATTGTGAATCCTAATACTTTTTGAAAGGAGATTGGAGTATGCCCAATGGATTTGGTTATGGAGGGTACGGTTATGGATACGGCTATGGCGGGATTCTTTATCATTTAAGTCGACTGATCGGAGAAACCGTTACGATTTACACAACCAGCGGCGGTCAGTCTGGTTCTGGTTTCACTGGAGTATTGATTGGTGTGAATCCTTCATTTGTTACTTTAGTAACAGGTCAAGGTCCTGCCCCCGGATGTGCTCTTGGAAATACTTGTGGAGGATATGACAACTATGGTGGATATGGCAATTACAGTGGATACAATGGTATTTATTCTGTTGGTTCTATTACACATATTCCCGTTTACATGATTGCTTCATTTACCCATAATACACTTTAAAAAATGAATTCTTCAAAAAATCCTGGAGATTTGCTCTAAGAGAATAAGCCGCATAAGCTGATGAGGAAAGGTCATTTTTGAAAAACTGATTTGCTCATTTGAAAGTCTCAGCACTTCATCCGATAAGCCAAGAGAGCCTCCTATTATAAAGATGACAGAGTCTTTTCCTTTAAGACTCAATTTTTTTATATGGGAAGCAAATTCTCCGGAAGAATATTGCTTTCCCTGAATGGCTAAAGAAATAATATATCCATCCTGATTTTTGATGTGTTTTAAGATTTTCTTTCCTTCTTTTTGCTTCACTTCTTCTTCCTGAGCCGGACTTAAATTTTCTGGCGCTTTTTCATCTTCAAGCTCAATAACTTCTATATTACAATGTCTGGATATACGTTTTTTATACTCTAAAATACCCTCTTTTAAATAAGCCTCTTTTATTTTTCCTATGGAAATTATGGTGATGTTCATGTTCTCACTCCTGGACATAAATAAAGTAGGGAGAAAGCTCCCTACTTTATTTTGATCTTTTTACTCTTTTTATATCTGCACCTAAGCCACCCAGTTTCTTTTCAATGGCTTCATATCCTCTGTCAATATATTGCAGATTCGAAATCGTCGTTTCCCCTTCTGCTGCCAGAGCTGCCAATACTAATCCTGCCCCGGCTCTTAAATCCGTTGCACAAACTTGAGCGCCGGAAAGTTTTTTAATGCCTTTTATAACGGCTACTCTTCCTTCCACTTTTATATCTGCACCTAAACGCTTTAACTCATCTATGTACTGGAAGCGGTTGTCCCAAACACTTTCTGTAATAATACTGGTCCCTTCCACAACACTAAGCAAGGCAGACATCTGTGGCTGCAAGTCTGTAGGAAATCCGGGATAGGGCAGTGTCTTCACATTAACAGCCTTAAGAGGATTGGTAACACTAACCCGGATAAAATCGTCTCCTTCTTCTACGTTTACACCCATTTCAATAAGCTTTGCAGATAAGGACTCCATATGCTTTGGAATAAGATTTTTTACAGTGACATCTCCACGGGTAATAGCTCCCGCCATCATATATGTACCTGCTTCAATCTGATCAGGTATAATCATATAATTCGTACCTGATAACTTCTCAACGCCAATAATACGAATCACATCGGTTCCTGCACCTTTTACATTTGCCCCCATGCTGTTTAAAAAGTTGGCTGTGTCTACTACATGAGGCTCTTTGGCAGCATTTTCTATGATTGTAGTTCCTTCGGCCAAAACTGCTGCCAACATAATGTTAATGGTAGCTCCGACACTGACTACGTCTAAGTAAATCTGGGCTCCCACTAATTTTTCCGCCGATGCCTTAATCATCCCATGCTCTACAGCAACATCAGCACCTAAGGCAGTAAATCCCTTTATATGCTGGTCAATAGGCCGCGTTCCAAAATTGCATCCTCCTGGGAAAGCTACCTCTGCTTTTTTATAACGGCCAAGAAGTGCTCCGAGAAGATAATAGGAGGCCCGGATTTTTTTTACCGACTCATAAGTTGCGCAGAAGTTATTAATATTCCTGCTGTCAATTCTTAAGGTATGAGGATCAACAAATTCACATTTGACACCCATATCATTGAGGGTATTTGCTAAACTAATCACATCATCAATATAAGGTAAATTTTCTATCGTACAAATATTATCGCACAAAATTGCTGCAGGAATAACAGCAACAGCAGCATTCTTTGCTCCATTTACAGTTACTTCTCCCTGCAATCTTTTTCTGCCCCGTATAATTAACTGTTCCAATCCCAACACCTCTTAAACCGGATTTGTCAAATTCATCTAAAACGGTATAAACACCTCAGACAATTATATCACTAAAATTTGCCGGAAGAAAGTCCCTTTGTAAAAAATATCTACAGGGCAGTTCCTTCTATGGGAATATATTTAAGGAGAAAATATCGGTTTTATCGCATTTGATTGGTGTATGCATTAATATAGAAATTTCTTCCATTAGCCAATGTGATACGATAATAGGGAATCCCCTCTCCTTCTTTACGCCAAGGACTTTCTGATTCAATGAAGTATCCAAGATCAATCTTTTGAATCACCAGGATTTCTTCAAATCCTTGCTTCTTTTTCATCTGGTTCATAAATCCAAAAAGCATTTCATCGGGAGCATATATGCTCCTTGAAAGGTCTGTATACTTAACAGGCTTCATTCTATAAATATCGGCTTTTTCGATTCCCTTTGAAGTAATGAGAAGGTCTGCATAACTGTTGTATAAGATATCTCCGTTATAAGTTTCATAATAAGTATAAATGTAACTGCTATTGTCTTCTTTAAACTGCCACTGCATCTTTGATACTGTATAACCCAGCTTTTCTAAAAACTCGTCTGCTAATTTCTTGGATTGCTCTTTTGTAAAAACACTGTCTTTTTCAGCACTAAGATCCGCTCTATAGAAAACATATCCCGGGGCAAAACCTATTTTTGCTTTTCCCTTAGAATATACTGTTTGCTTTTCATTTTGGTCAGTAGTGATGGTGGTTACAGCAATATTTTCAGTGTCTCCAAAAATAGTTCTAAAAAGCTTGGTTTGTTCATCTCCATCTATGAATTTAGGCACCAGAATCAGTTTTCTCATAGGAGGGTATTTCTCTGGCAAAAGTGTATAAACCATAATATTATTATCATATAGTAATTTCTTGATATTGTTTTCTTGTTCTTTCGTAAGGGTATATACAGCTACCCGTTTCTGATAATTCATATACCCTAAAATACTGTTTAATATCAGAAAAATAATAATGAGTATATTTTTTACTTTCGCCCAATTCATAGTAAACCTCTTTTCTTAAGAGCATGCTTTAATAGGAAAAAGCTTATCTCCCACTCTGACCATCCAATATACTTTAAGGGGCTTATCAAAATCTGTTTGGTAATATGCCCAGTACATATCGTTAATTTCTATATTTTGTGCGCCTTCGGCAGATAATTGGTTAATGACTTCGCTTAAGGCTTGTAAATAGGATACATTCACTTCATATTCTTCATCGGATCGTTGCCCTTCCCAGGTTAATCTTCTATAAAGTTTTACTTTACCCTCTTCAACGACAATCTTAACCGCATGTTGCATATTGACTTGATCAGCTATTTTCCCAGAAAATACATAGGGTATATCCTGAAGCCTAAAGTCAAAATAAAATTCCCACCCGGCATTGGTTTTACGCTGTCCGGATAAGTACATAGGATTTTCCAGTAGATCTTCCTCACTTAAAGACGCCTGATGCTTGTCCAGGAATCCTTTGGCGATCTGATAAGCTTGTATAAAACTCATCCGGGTGTACTTTACCGTGCTGGATTGATCGATATATTCTATTACACCAGTAGGATAGTATTTAACCATGATACTTCCTTCAATATAATATACTGTTCCGTCTTCCATCTGCTGCTTTCGCTTTAATGTAGGATTCATAAATAAAGGATTGACGATTTGTTCCAGTTTTTCTTCATCTATAGTTCCTTTTGACATTACAGGATCCATCATTACCATCTTTTGATATACAGGCGGTTCATTAAATGCAGGGAGAAAAACATTATTGACAAATTGGTTCATATTGCTCTGCTTAGTAGAAATATAGAGGATTTGTGAAGAGTCTTCTCTGATCTCGTCAATTAAATTGTAAAGCATCATCGAATCATGCTTTACAGCCACCTCATACACCTTATTATATCCTTCATCAATAAAATAACAAGTTGCCTTTTGCCCTCCATTTTTACTGGGCACCAAAAGCACCTGATCAAATCGAGGGATTTTGGATATAAGTTTATTTCCATCAGTCACCAGACCTTCTGTAGGAATAACTCCCGAATACTGAAAAAGTATAGACTTCTGAGACAGGATCTGCTTCCAGTTTAAATTATCTTCCTTTATAAACTCTCCTTTAAAAAATATGGCAGTGAGAAGTTCCGTCATTTCTTCTTTTGCCATTTTAAATTCTTCTTTAGAACTTTTTAAAAGCGTATAGGCTCCTCCTTCAACTCCAAAGTTGATGATAATTCTTCTGGGCTGAAGAAGATAAATCGGCTCACCAGTATAATTAACAGCATCAAAACCGTTCCTTACCCATAAATTATAAAAAAAGTTACGGCCTGACAAATTGCCAAACCATAACTTTCCTGTGTGAAATATGCTTGCAAGTATTAAACCTGCCAGTAAAATTGTTTTTAGATTATCTTTATTCATTATTACCACCGCTGTGTATCATTTTAATATGGATTTTAATACAGTATTTTTTGTCGTTTCCTGTTCCGAAAAGATATTATTGATCTTCACTTCTTCAAGTTCTTTCTTGATTTCTTCTTTTTTGCGACTGATCTCAAAAAGAAATACCTGTTCATTATTTTCTTGTTCTACTTTAATTTCTATATAATTCTTTCCAACCTTTAAATTGATCAATTGGCTAAATAGTCCGGAGGCTCCTACACTTTGCGAATAGGTTTCTTTATCTTCCTGTTCTTTATCCTGATAAACTTTAAAAACGAGGACAGTTCCTTCCTTCGCTTCACCTGCAATATTTCTTACTTTGTCAAATGTCACTTCCTGTTCTTTAGTGAGGCCTGCTGTGATTTTAATAACACCTAAATCCAGAATATCTTCTTCAGCAGATGATATTTCGTATGTCTTTGCCGAAACATTTGAATTGGTAGTCAAATCCTTTGCACTCACTTCTGTCATGGGAAATAACATAATCAGAGCAAAAACCATCAAATACAAATACTTTCGCACAGTGTCCCCTCCTTCCTCCAATAATCTATCGTCTTTCACTATATCTATTATATAAAAAAAGTATTACAAAAAGATTACAAGCCCCTTACTTTTAGATTACATCATTTGCAAAATTCCAGGATAATGGTTGTACCCTTGCCTTGCTCGCTTTTTGCCCATATTCTCCCCTTATGATGTTCCATAATTTCCTTGGCAATAGCCAATCCAAGTCCGGTTCCTCCCATTTCTCTCGATCTTGCCTTATCTACCCGATAGAATCTTTCAAAGATTCGAGTTAGATCTTTTTGGGGTATGCCAATTCCTGTGTCTTTTACACCTACTCTGACCCATTCTTCATCTTGAGATATGTATACATCAATTCTTGCTTCCTCAGGGCTATATTTGATGGCATTACTGATGACATTGCTTAAGACCTGATGAATCCTGTCAGGATCTACAGAAACAAAAATCTCTTCAACATTCGAATGAAACTTCATGGTTTGATGTTTCTTTAAAGCATGAATTTGATGCTGCTGTACACTTTCTGCAACCAATTGGGCCAGATTGACGGTTCTTATGTTAAATTTAACTTGCTTATTGTCTAATCTGGATAATTCAAGTAAGTCTTGCACCAGAGCAGTCATTCTGTCCGCTTCATGATTGATCACCTGAAGAAAAGATACCGCCAGCTCTTTTTCTTCCAAAACTCCGTCTAAGAGGGTTTCTGTATAGCTTTTTACGGTTGTAAGAGGGGTCCTAAGTTCATGGGATACATTGGCGACAAATTCCTTTCTCATTTCTTCCAGTTCTTTTTGCTCTGTTACATCCTGAAGTACCAATATGACCCCTTCTGCCTCTCCTTTTTCCCTTCCATAAACCGCAAAACAGCCATTAATGTATTTATCTCCTATCATCATAATATGCTGTTTTATTGAGTTTGGCTTCATTTTTAAAAAATCATTAAAGTGAAGCTCTATTCCGGCACTTTTAAAAATATCATAAAAATACTTTTCCTCTCCGCTGGTCCTTAGCATTTCATAAGCTGCAGGATTAGCGTGAATGAGCATACCTTTTCTGTCAAAAGCCAAAATCCCATCTGCCATATGGGTGATGACTGTTTCCAGCTTATTCTTTTCACTGGACATGGCTAAAATCATTTGACTCAATTCCTCTGCCATATGATTAAAACTTCTTGTAAGCTGACCAATTTCGTCACTGGACTTCACTTCAATCTTGTGGTCCAGATACCCTTCTGCCATTTCTTTTGCCTTTGCAGTCAGTATTTTAATCGGTCCTGTCAGAGTCTTGGCAAAGTAAAAGCCAAAAATCATGGTAATACATAAAGCCCAGATGGATGCTACCAGAATAATATTTGTGATTTTGGCAATGTTTTCTGCTATTTCCTGGGCAGATGCTCTTATATAAATAATATATTGAACCTGGTTATTGGGCAGTACTAAAGGATAAGCATAATCAATATACTCTCTTGCGTATCCCCGTTCCAGAATTAGAATAGGATTTCCCATGGAAGGTTCTTTGTTAACGATCGCCTGGTATACAACCCTTGTATTCCACTGCTCCTGGTCTCCTTCTCCTATAACAATATTGCCTTCGGAATCCAGAATATAAATCTTCTTATTCCCAAAACTGCCGTCCCAAAACCAACTCAAATCTTTCCACCCGGACTGTATAGAACCGTCTTCCGATATAATAGCATTCTTGATCATATCTGCCATATCACTGAGCTCATTATTAATTTTACTGTATTCATGATGCTGAATTTGCCAGAGAATAAAAGTACCGCTGGAAATCATTACGATTAAAACCAAAGTGAGGTAGATAAAAACCAACCTCCACTGAATACTTTTCATATGTATATCACTCTACCCCTTAAAATAATACCCAATGCCTCGTTTGGTTAATATATACTGGGCATGACTGGGATCGTCTTCTATTTTTTCTCTGAGTCTTCGTACAGTTACATCTACGGTACGAATATCTCCGTAATACTCATATCCCCATACTTTTTCTAAAAGGGTTTCTCTTGAGAACACCTGTCCCCGGCTTAAGGCCAGGAATTTTAGAAGTTCAAACTCTCTAAGCGTCAGTTCAATAACTTTTCCGTTTTTAGTTACTTCATACTTATCTAAGTTGATGGCTAAATTGTCATAAGTAATAATACTTTTATTATTTTCTCCTTTGGATTCTTTTTCAGCTGCTGCTACCCTTCTTAGATTTGCCTTTACCCTTGCCATCAGTTCTCTTACGCTAAAGGGCTTTGTTACATAATCGTCTGCTCCCAACTCTAAGCCCAAAACCTTATCCACTTCTTCTGCTCTGGCTGTCAGCATGACAATGGGTGTATCTTTTTTTTCTCTTACTTTTCTGCATACCTGAAAGCCGTCTATTTTTGGCATCATAATATCCAATAAAATTAAATCCGGATCTTTACTGAATATGATGTCAAGGGCTTGCTCCCCGTCATAAGCTGTAAGCACTTCATAACCTTCTTTTTTCAGGTTGAATTTTATAATATCCGCAATATTCTTTTCATCATCTACCACTAAAATTTTTTGATTCATATTCCCCACCTCTTCTCACATCGCTTGATTTCATTGTACCAAAAATATGCTTTTATGTAAAATACGTTATTAACAAAAAAGGCGAACATTGTTCGCCCATAAATATAAATCTTCTATTATTTTAAATAATTATACGGATTTTTAGCAGTTCCGTCTTTTCGTATTTCAAAATGAAGATGAGAACCGGTACTATTTCCCGTACTTCCAACTGCTGCGATCTTTTCTCCTTTTGCTACCTTTTGTCCTACAGTAACATATATTTTACTTGTATGACCATAATAGGTTTCAAATCCGTTGCCATGATCTATTCTTACAAGATATCCGTATCCTCCATGCCATCCTGCTTCTACTACGACTCCTCCATCCGCTGCATAAACAGGGGTCCCTATCGGAGCAGCCAAATCTATACCTGCATGGAATGTTCCCCAGCGAGAACCAAAAGGTGAGGATAATGTTCCCGATACCGGCATCTTAAATGAACCAGTTGCACTTTTTGGGGGAGGTGTTTGGGTTCCAACGATCAAAATAGCTTCTTTAGGCTCTCTGATCACTTTTTCGGATATGATTTCTCTTCCTTCTTCATAGCCGTTGATTCGCACTTTGTAAGCAGTGATTTCTTTTTCTCCCTCTTCTCCATGCTGCTCTACCTTTAAATAAGTTTTATATTGGGTATCATCTTTTTTATAAATCACTGGCTTCTCAATAGGTTCTGTATAAGTAAATTTTTCTTTAGTCATGACAGAAATCACAGGTTTTGGGATCACTAAACTGATTTCCTGGCCGATTTGAAGAAGGCTGTCTTCTTCTAAATCGGGATTTGCTTTTAGCAAATCTTCTACAGTCATGTCATATCTCATGGAGATGGACCATAGCGTATCTCCCTCTTGTATCGTATAGGTTTTTTGCTGTTCTGTACTTTTGGTTAAAGCCGAAACTGCTTCTTCTTTAGTTAGAATCATGTCTAAGGACTCCACAAACAAAGGCCCTATCTCCACTTCTTCTACAAAGGACGCTTCTACCACTTCTGTGCCTTCTTTGATATACGCTTTTTTGACTGCATCAAGAACCTCCTGAGCTTCTTTCTCATCTTTAAGTACCGCCTGAACTTTACCGTCAACTTTTATAGCGTAACATCCTATATCATATGTAATATTCTTTTTGATTTCATCGATTAATTTTTCTTTATCCATTATTTCTTTTTTAGAAGCATGAGTAGGCGCTGTAGACAATTTTTCATTAACATCAATAGCATGATGAATTTCCTGCTCAACCAACAGCTTTACTTCATCAAAAGCTTCTCCCGCCAATGCTTCTTCTACTACTACTCCTATTTGTCTATCATCTAAAAGAACTGCATATGCATTATCCTGGTAAGAAATCTCAAATCCCAAATAAAAAACAGCGGTTACAAGAATACTCAAAACAAATGTCTTGAAATACTGCATCATATCAACAGATTGTATTTTCTGCAGATTAATCATATTGTGCCTCCACACTATAAATGTTATGGTTTCATAATAATTATGTAACAGATTTGTAAAAAATACAATTTTATTTTAACAAATATATGCCATTTTGTAAAGCCTAATGGAAAAAAAGTAGAGAATCCTCTCTACTTTTCCGCTAAAATATTGATTGTATCTGCCTGATCACTGCCATAACTTCTTAAAGTGACGGACACAAGCATCCCTTCTTCTAGATCTCTTCGGCTTAATCTTCTGGTGCCCCGGAATACCTCCACATCTTTGTCCAGCTGAATACGTTTTGATCCATAAGCATCAGATGTTCTAAGATCTAAATAATCATCCAAAAAATTGATATTTTCTATATATCCTTGAACCGCTCTTACTTTGGTTTGATCCTTTAGAATCATTTCTTCGATTTCCAGACTGTCCAGGGCGAGCTCAACTTCTTGGCCTAAACGCACATCATAGATCGTACCGCTTTCTCTTCCTCTGTCTTTTTTAATAATTGCTCCAGAAAGCAAAGGATAAGTTTTTGTTGTGCCATTGCTTAACTCAATGGTTATTTTGGATTGGGAAGTTGAGATCAGTATTTCTTGCACGACTCCTTTTACTTCCGAAAACGAACCTTCTGCATAAAGTCCTATTACTTTATCATACTCTAAGTCAAGAGTAATTTTATCTCCTATTCTAAGATCATTCCAGGCAGCATTTGATATAGATTTTTTGGTAATGATGGTTTCTGAAGTAATCTGATATTCTGTTTTTTCTCCCTTGCTGTTTTCCAGTACTATGATTTTTGTTCCATTGGTCTGTTTTTTCTCAGCTAAAGTGCCTTCTACTTTTCTTTGCTTCTCCATGATCGCTGCTTTATATAAAGTACTGCCCCTAACTTCCGCTATAATAATGTCTCCTTTTTGAATTTTTGAAAGGGCAACTTCTTTATTGTCTTTTGTAATAACTGTACTTTGACCTACAGTATAGGTTTCAACGGTTTCTTTGATATCACCCTTATAATCTACATATTTTACCACTATATCTATTCTGCCGTTTTCACTTACAAAATCCACAATTCCATCAATTCTTTTCGTGGAAGAAAGGTCTGTGGTTCCCTGGCTATTTTGACTGGAATTTGAAGGTGTAGTGGTATTGCTCGGGGATGTCGTATTCTGTTGATTGGTATTTGTATTGTTTGTGTTCGTGTTTGTATTGTTTGATTTAGCACTTTCTAATATTGTAATTTTAGAAATACGCTGCTGGCCATTTTCTTCTATCAGCTCTACCAGCAAAGTATCTCCTTCTTTTATGGTTTCGATATTGGTTTCTTTATTGTTAATAAAAATAGGTGCATCTTTTTTGATATAATAATAGGATTGCTTATTTTCACCATATTGAAGCAATATGTAATATAAATTGCTGTAAAACTTTTTAACGGTTCCCTGTAAATAAACTTCTTTTTGTGGTGTTGAAGTTTCAGTCTTTTCAGCAGATGGCGCAGTAGTACCGGTACCAGTATTTCCTGCCGGTTTTAAGGCATCAGCAAGAACCTTTGCCAGCATTGCTTTAGTTACTTTATCCTTAGGATTAAACTTAACATTGGTTCCCCCCTGAATCACACCTGCATTTTTCAGGTATAATACATAAGGCTTTGCGGAAGAGGAAATGGAATCGTCATCCGAGAATCCTGTAGAACCTGTTTTCTTTAAGGCTTCATTTTCTTTTCCCATTAATCGCACTACAAAAACAGCCATATCTTCTCTTCTAAGGGAAAGGACAGATTCTTCTCCACTTTCTTGTTTTACTACAAATTTAGGCAAGTCTGCTTCTTTTAAAACACCTTTTTGCAGAAGATAAGCAATTTCTTCATTACTGCTTTTGTCCCATTTTGAAAAACTCTTAGTATAACTATCTAACACATTTTTGTAAGTATCTATTGCTTTTTGAGAAAACTGTTTTTCTTCTTCTGAAACACTGCTGTCTACTAAAGGATCTTTATATCCTGCAATCTTTGCTGCAATCTGAGAAAAATAAAAATAATCTATAGTGTTATTGGGTTTAAATTGATTTTGAGTATTGCCCCCCATCCATTTTTTGTCCGTAACCTGCTGTATTGCTTGATAGGCCCAATGGTTTTCGGGTACATCCACATAGACTTGAGCAAAAGCAGACGTTGAAATAGCCATTGCTGCTGCCAGTGCCAATGCTGTTTTCCTAATATGTTTCATATTAATCCCCCTTACTTGATTTTATCTATTTCCAGTTACATCATGTGCTATCATTCCACTTTTTATTGTATGTCAAACTCTTGCTATATGCAAGCTTTTCCAATTAAAATAAATGTATTTTCTTGGGATGATATAGGTCATCCTTATAAGCAAAGGAAAATCCTTCCCATTCGAGTGCTTCTTTTTCATACATGGTCAACATAAACTGTGCCAGTAAAACCCGTCTTTCAACAATTTTTTTCGAATGAAGACTTTTTATCTCTTTTCCGCACTTTAACAGGATCATCGTTTGCTCATCTTTCTCACAGACATCTTCTATATGCAAAAGAGAAAGATATCCCTCACTGCCGTCTGTTCTTCCAATAGGCTTTCTCACTTTAACAGGCACCAATACCAAATCCCTCGAAAACACCAAAGGAAGTCCGTTTCTCCTGTGAATCAGGGAACTTGTCCACTGCCTTAGGGCATAAAGGTCGATTCTTCTCTGATGAAATAAAAAGGCAAGAAAAGCTCTCATACTCTTATCCATATATATTTCTTCGCCTGTACTTACATATATGTATATGCCATTTTCGCCCTTAGGACCGTACGTTGGTAGAATGCCCTGAATCCCTTTTTTAATAACAGTATTCATACCAATCCCTCCTAAAACATTTTGTAGCATTATTTTATCAGAACATATGTTCGTATTCAAGCCTGTTTCAAAATTTTAGGATACTTTCATTATTTTTTTCAGATGATGAAGCCCTTTGTCTTTATGCTTTACAGCCACGCTGTAAGAACAGCCCATCTCTTTAGCAATCATCCCCAGCTGCTTTCTTTTTATATAGAAATCTTCTATCACCTTGCGCTGTTTTTGTGTCAGATTTAAAAGAGCATGCTGGAGCACTCTATATTCTTCTTTTTCTGCTATGTCCTCTTCTATGTTGTTCCCCTCATCCATCAGCGCATCAATAAAAGCATTGCCTTCCTCCCACCCCGTATCCAGGGAACAATCCGCATCTTTCTTTTTTAACTGATTATAATAGAAGAATTTAAGCCTGTCCCTTATATAGGCTTCAAAGGGAACATTTTTTGCAGGATCATATGCTTCAACAGCTTCTAAAAGAATCAGTACACTATCCTGAAAAAGCTCCTCCCTGTCTCTTCTGTTGGAAGGCATAAAAAGCATCATCTTGTAAAAAAGAGGTTTAAATTTTTGAATCAAGTATTCTTTTGCAGTAATATCTCCTATTTTTGCTTTTTCTACATGAATTTGAATTTCAAGCGTCATAATCCTTCTCCTTATAAGGCGCCTTTTGTAAATTCAGTACTGTGATTAAAGCCTATCTCTCCTGGTTTAAAAACCAAAATCAGGATAAAGAACGATTCTGCAGTGATTATGTCTTGGTCTTAATAATTAAGATTAATATAGGTAGATTCTTATGTTAACTGTTGTTTGTCACCGACGAAAAAGTTCTGGTCCACATCTTTACCATTTTTTTAATATTGAAGAATAGAGTCTGATTCGTTAAAATAGGCTATGTAAGTTGATAGACATAAGTCGCCAACATAATCAATACCCTTCTAATACTTCTAATCTGGTGTTGACTATGAACAATCAACCCCTTCGGGGGATGAAGGCACTTCTAATCCTCATAAAAACCAGTTTTCTAAAAACTGATGGATAAATTTGACAGTAACAAAAACCTTGATTATGTTAACCACATCAGCTATAATACACATATAGTTGGTCGACATAAGTCATCAACATAATTTAAAAATGTTCAAAGCAAAACAATAAGGAGGAAGGCTTAATGAACAATCTTAAACAGAAAATTTTATCCTTCGCATTAGCAACCTCTGTGGTTCTTTCTTCCACAAGTATGGCTTTTGCAGGAAGCTTATCCAATATTGATAAGTTAAATGTTTTATCCGATCTTGGAATAATCACAGGAGAAGGCAACGGGGTTATCGCAACTCAAACAATGACAAGATACCGTGCTTTCGTAATGCAACTTAAAATGATGGGTAAATACGACGAAATGAATAACTTTGCATGGGAAGGAAAAGAAACTTTCAAAGATATCAACGCAAAGCACAGCCAATTCATTCGTAAATTAGCAGCATATTTAAAAGCACATCCTGAATTCGGTATTGAAGGGGATCACCTTGGAAACTTAAATCCAATGGCTCCTGTTAGTGCCCGTGAGTACATGAAAATGATGTTAGTACGTCTTGGATATGTTGAAAACAAAGACTTTACATGGGCATCTATTCCTGTATTTGCACAATCTTTAGGATTGGTTGAATCTGCTTCAGAAGTTGAAGGAAGCCAAATTCCATTAACCACAATTGCTGATTTCACATACGATACATTAGTAACAAAACCTAAAAACAGCGACAAAACATTAGCACAAGAATTAGGATTAAATGTATCCGCAGCTGAAATAAAATTAGACAGCGTACCTGCTACATCTAACAAAGCTGCAATCACAATCTCCGGTAGTGCATCCGGTCTTGACAAAGTAACTGTTAACGGTAAAGAAGTAGCTGTTAAAAACGGTAAATTCGAAACAGAAGTTACTTTAAAAGACGGCAGCAACACCATTATTGTTAAAGGCGATGGCGCCCAAGATGTATCCGTTACTGTTAAATACAATGACGTAGATGCTCCTGAAGTAGCTGATGTTCAATCTGCAGGATTAAAACAAGTGATCGTAACATTCAATGAAGAAGTAGATAAAGATTCTGCTGAAGTATTGGCAAACTACGACAACAAATTTGCAACTGCAAAACTTCAAAGCGATAAGAAAACTGTTGTATTAACATTAGCTAGTGCAGCAGCTCAAAATGATAAAATCAAATTTGATATCGAAGATATCAAAGACTTAAAAGGCAACAAGATGGATAAAGAATCCGTTGAAGTGAAAATGGTTGACCGTGAAGTGCCTGAAGTTGAAGAAGTATCTGTAAAAGGAAATCAAATGATTCAGGTGACCTTCAGCGAATTGGTTCAAGTAAGCGAATCCAACTTCGAATTGGTTGACGAAGACGGAAACAGAGTTGAAAGAATTAAGAACGTAGAAGTTGACGGCAGAAATGTAAAAATTAACTTCAGAAAAGCAATTGATGCTGGAAACTATATTCTTGAAGTAAATGACGTAAAAGACTATGCAAATCTTGTAATGCTGGATGCAGAATTCGACGTAACCATCGTAGAAGATGAAGATGCTCCAAGTGCAACTTTAGTTTCTGCAACTGATACAAAGGTAACTGTAGAATTCAACGAAGACATCAAAACTGCATTAAAAGATATTGAAGCAGAATGGAAGAGCGGTTCTAAGAAGGGCTCCTTCGACAAAATCACTGCCGATGACGATAACGATCGTTTAATCACTTTCGAATTAGAAGGTGGAAAAACTATCCCTCTTAGCGGTATTACACTGTATATCTGGAACGTAGAAGACTACTCCGGAAACTCTGTAGACAAAGACGATGCAATCGAAATCAAAGTTGACAGAGATGATATCGAAATCGATACAATAAGACCTGAAGTAGAAAGCATTAAACAAGACGGTAAAAACACCTTCATCATCACATTCAGTGAAGATGTTCAACTAGGTACAGTAACCGTATTTGACGAAGATGATGAAGAAATAGATGTAAAATCTATCGCTTACAAAGATTCTTCCAAAAACAAAAAAGAAATCAAAGTAGTGCTTGACAGCAACGACGATTTATACGGAACATTCACTGTAGAAATTGAAGATTTCGCAGACATGTCAACACAAGAAAACGAAATGATTCCTGATTCCTTTGAAGTTAAATTAGAAGATAGCGATATTTCTTCAGATGTCACAAGCTTCAAAGCGTTAAGAACAAGCAACAGCACTATAGACCAAATTCTTTACATTCAATTCCCAGAAAGAATGAATGAAAGCTCTGTAGAAAACGAAAACAACTATAAAGTATTCTTCGGCGGTAAATGGGTAACCATTCATAAAGATGCAGACATCACTTTACTTGCTGATGAAAAGACTGTAAAAATCGAAGTTAAAGATTGGTTTAACAACAGTGATGTAACACCTGCTGCTATTGATGGTATCCAAATCTTCAATGTAAAAGATGAATCCGGAAATGAACTGGATGGAACTGTATGGTTAGACTTTGCATCCAACAATGGATATGGAGTACTTTCCCTTGCAGCACCTGAAATTACAGCAGTTAAAGCAACAGCCAAAGATAAAGCAATCGCAACAGTAAGCGGTTCTATCGACGAAGCAACTTTAGATGCTGATGACTTCTACTTCCAAGATGCTTCCGGCAACAAATACTATGTAGATGATGTAACTTACAACAGCACAAAAGACGAATTAACATTCATTATGGATGACGAATTCCCAACCGATGTGGCTGGTATCACATTGAAATTGGCTGCAAATGTATCTACAGAAAACGTATTTGAACAAGCGATCGAATTAGCTTCTGGATTACCAGGATTAGTAGACGAAATCAAACCTGAAGTAACTGTAAGTGATGCAGTATATGCAACAGCTGGAAAATCCGCTCTTGCAGACTTCATCTTAGGTGAAAACAGCGGCGCTGAAGGACTCTATGTAATACTCGAAGCTTCTGAAGCAATCGATGTACCAGCAGGAGCAGATGCTCAAAATCTGCTTAAAGATGCCTTCACAGTTAAGAAAGGCTCTAAAGAACTGGCGATCAATAAAATCTTCGAATACACTGGTAACAATACAGAAAAATACAACAAGAATGGTGTAGACTATGTAGTACTCTTCATCACAGCTGATAAAGACGGAAACGCAGTAACAGCAAATGCAGTGAAAGATCAACTCATCATTTCCTTCAATGAAATCAGCGTAAAAGCATTAACCATCACTGATGCAGCAAGCAACGACAACGTACTTGCAGGATTCAAAGATGGAAAAGTAAACATTCAATAATAATTTAGAAGACATTAAAAAACCGTAGGGAAGTCATTTCCCTACGGTTTTTGCTTTGAAAGAAAGTTTGCTTAAACTTTAAAGCAAGTATGGATTATTCAGGAGGTAAACCAGTTGGGCGTGCTGAATGGCTGTTTTTTCCTGGGTTACCTGAGCGGACAGAATCGCCAGTTCTGCTTGCTTTAGATTCAGTTCTGTTACCATACCTAATTCGTATTGAGTTTTTAGGATATTGTACTGCTCTTTAGCTTGCTGTAAATTTGAAGTATCTACTTGATATTGCTCTTCTATCTGCTTTATTTGATTATATGTCGTACGGATTTTATCCCGAAGTTCATTTTTAGCTTGAGTAGCATCCATTCTTGCTTGCTTTAGTTTGCTTTCTTTTACTGCATAACTGTCTGCAGGATTATATTGTGAAGAAACATGGAGATGAAGATTATACTCGGCTTGCTTTACTGCTTCTTCTTTTAGAATGATGGATGGATCCGTTGTCATAGCTCTTTCTATGTAGGCATCTAATTCATTTTCACTCATTTCCAAAGGCGTAAAGTTAAGCGTATATTCTAAGGCTGGTCTTTCTTTTTCATCTATGTTCATTAAACGGTTTAGTTTGATATATTCATTGTCTAAAGATTTTTTAAGGGATTCTAGCTGTTTCTGTTGCTCTTTGAAATTCTGCTCTTCTTTAGTTTTATTAAAATCACTTTCTAACCCTAAATTTGCCTTTTGAGTTATTACATCCAGCTGCATTTTAGCATTTTCCAGGGTTTTATTCAGCAATTCCATGTCCATTTTATTTTTTTGTATGGAATCAAAAGCTGATTTTACCTGGTATTTTATTACTCCTTCTTGAATTTCCTTCTGATATTGAGCCGCTGTTACTCCGTAATCCGCTTGAGTTAATGCCAGTAAGGAACTGATAGTGCCTATATCTGCAACATAGTATGATACTTCTTTGGTATAATCGTTTACCTCTGGTCTATAAGTTACTATAGAACTTCTTGCATGTTTTAAGGATTCTTCTGCAATTTTTATGCTCTCCTCTATACTTTTTAATGCCAAACTGTTTTTCAACGCCTTGGCTACTGCTTCTTCATAAGTAATTTTTGATCCTTCTTCAGCGATATTTAAGGTTGGATACTCTATCTGCTTTATTTCTTGTTTTTCTGTTGCTGTTTGTGGCGCTGTATTAATTGAAATAATATTGTTGGCAGCATCCCATTTTACCTCTGCACCAAAAGCTTCGCTAACAAATCGAAGAGGAATCATTATATTTCCGCCAACTTGCTTGGGGGCAGTTGATAATTCAACAGGTGTTCCATTGATTTTTGCAGTCTTTGTACCCGGGATAAGGGTTAACTCCATATCAGTAGTTTTCGCTTTGATCGCTCCTGTAGTATCATCCCAGTTTACCGTAACCCCCAATATTTCGAAGATCTCTCTGAGTCCTACCAAAGTCGTTCCATCTTCCACAATTGGAGCAACTTTTAGTGAACGAGAAATACCGTTTATCTGCAGTGTTGTAGCTTGGGCAGCATATAAAGGTACTGAAGATGATATGAGTAAGGATGCTAATGTTATGGATGCTATTTTTTTAATATGTTTTCTCAAGTTAATTTTCCTTTCTATAGAACTTTTATTTTACTTTAATATCAAAAGGAACCTCGGTGTATTTTCCACTACCATCATTTTGCATGATTTTAAGCACCATATGAATTCCTTCTGCATCTTCCGGAATTTCTTTAAATATAATGTATCCTTCTCTGATTTCATCTTTTCTGATGTCATGATACCATTTCGTATCCCATCGTAAATCTGAAATATCTGAAACCTTATATGGCACTCCATCAACCTCTATAACTGTTTCCCGTTGAATCAGTTGAAGCGGTGGATATTCTTTGTTCTTTATTGCTATAAATACTTTTGTTTCATCATCGTTTTTCAAAACAGTCTGTATAGTTACATCCATATTCATATACGTCTTTGTAATCGGATATGTCTGGTAATTTCTTGTATCTTTTTCTTCTTTCTTTTCTTTTTCTTCTTCTTTCTCTTCTCTTGGCACTTCTACATACACTACTTTCTCTATTACTTCAGGTTCAGGCGTTTTAATTTCTATCGTTTGGGTTTGTGCATTCCATGTAATTGGCATACCTGTTCCTTCTGCGATAAAGCGGATAGGAACATAAACAGAATCTTTGTAAATAATAGCTGGTTTGTCTTCTGAAGGTTTCTTTATTTCTCCATCAAATTCAAAACGAATATGATTTGCAAGATAAGCAGAAACTAATTTAGATGTTTCCGCAAAAACACCAGTTGAAAAAGTGAATACACTGCCGATCACTGTTCCCAATACAATATAACCTAATTTTTTTCTTAACATAATACTCCTTCCTCCTTACTAAAATTAATGTTAGATGTGAAAAAAGAGACCCCATCAGGGGCCTCTTTTGTATAGGGCTAATTCATTTTAGTTAAATGTAACTGTCTTAGTTGCGTCGTCCCAGCTATAAGGAACATTTAATGCACTAGCAACCCAAGAGATTGGAAGGAATGTTCTTCCATCTTTAACTTCAGCTGCTGTATCCATTGTTAATACTGCTCCATTTACTACTAAGTCTTTGCTTCCAATCTTAACTTGAACTACACGATCTCCAAGGATTGTAACAGTCTTAGTAGCTTGATCCCATTTAATGTTGGATGGATCGATTCCTAATGCATATGCAACATATTTTACAGGAAGCATTGTACGACCATCTTTGATATATGGAGCTACATCAGCAGTTACTGTTTCTCCTTCTACTGTGTAGTCTGCACTACCTACTGTGAAGGCAACTTTTACTGATTTACCAGAAGCTTCTCCTTTATGAGGAGCTGGAGTTACAATTTTAACGAAGTCATCTACTTCATATACATCTACGTCAAATTTGTAATCGTTTCCTGGATCTTTTTCATCCTTCTTATCGTTTTCAATTGCTGCAGAACCGCTAATTTGTAATGCATAGGATCCTTCTGGTAATGTACGGTCTATATCAACTGATAATCCTTTGATTACAATTGTACTTGCTGTCTTACTTTCACGTTTTACTTCGATAGTTATCTCACCATTCTTAACTTTTGCTTCTCCAAGAACTAAATCACCTGATGTTACTTCTACATCTGGTTTGAAGTTCTTATTGAAGCCCATCTTTTCTACACCAATAACAAGTTCTTTAGATTTCTTTAAAGCACCTGCTTTGGTTTCAGTAATGGTGATATCATTTACCTTTACTTCTCTGTAACCAAGTTGTACTTCTACAGGTTTTACTTCACCTTTTACAGTTGGTAATACTTTAGCCAATGTTACTTCGTATGATTCAGGTAAAGCTTGACCAGATACTTTTGCTACAAGATCACCTTCAGCACCTGCTTCGATAGATCCCCAGATTAAAAGAACTACTTTACCTTTTTTGTCCTTCTTAGTTCCTCTATCAACTTCGATATCACTTAATGTGATAACATTTTTATCTTTGCTGATGGTAATTCTTTCTGTATCATCTTCGTTAGTCTTACCTTTGAAGTTGTTTTTGATATTGCTTGCATCATCAACTTTAACTTTTGCTACTTTGAACCATTCTGGGAATTCAATATTGGTTTTTCTTTCAGAAGCCCAAGAATCTACAACTTCTTCTTCGATTACAAGCTTTGTAAGCTTATGAGCATCATCTTCCTTAACTGTTGAACCACTAGCATCGAGTTCCCATACTCCAGAGAATAATTCTCTTGGATCTCCATCTGCTTTTACAGTAATTCCATATTCAGTATACTTTCCAACTTTAATGGTTTCTTCAGTAATATCATCTCCAGATACAGTAACTTTTACATCGCCATAATCTGCATCTTTTGTAGATTTAAGTTTAAGACCAGTGATGAGAATTTTACCATTTCCTGTGCCTCTTTCTGCACTATATTTAATCACAAGAACTTCTTCATCTATTTTGTCTTTACCATAGGTTCCGTAACTAACGTCCTTCTCTTCATCAAAAGTAATAGAATTAAATCCACCAGCTGCTGTTAATTTTGCACCTTTTACCCATTCAAATCCTGCTGGTGCAGTTAATTTGATTTCTTTTACTTTTGTGTCTACATCTTCAATTGTGCCTGGTTTTAATTCTTCGATTACGATTGTTTCTAATTCCAAAGTGTTAGAGAAGTTTTTAGTATCAGTAATAGTTGTTTTGGTTGCGCCATCTCCAACATTTGCAATTACATAGGTACCTGCAGAAATATTTGATCCCATAGAATCAATAGTTACTTTTGCTTCTCCTGCATCTTTTACCTTAACAAACATAGGAATACTATATTTATCTTTTACAGAAACAATTCTAAATTCTAATAATTTCTTTGTAATAATTTTGTAAGCATAATCTCCAACAACATATTCTTTAGTTGGGTCAAGATCATCGTCATCGATTCTCCACTCTGCATTGTCGAATGACAAAGTGAATTTGTCATTTGCTGCTAAATCATCGCCATCTTTTAAATCAATAACTAAATTTGGAATAGGTGTTAAGTCTGTGTCTTTCTTAATTGTTGGTATTCTGTCTACACGGTTATCAGAAGCCGCGAAAGATACCATTGGCAATGAAGTAAGAATCATTGCGCCAGCTAATAAAGCTGCTAACTTTCTTCTAATCATTTCTTTTCCTCCCTTTATTATGTATTATTCTTTCAGAGACCTGCCAAATCTTGCTAATCTCTGCTCTACAAAGTAGATTATATCACTGCAATTTTTACCAGTCAACTCATTTGAACCAGTTGTAACAATACTGTAATATTGTCCACATCCTGTAACAAACTCGTAAACTGGCTAAGTAAGCTTGCGAAATTTATTATAATATGGAATTATTTGCTTTGCAAGTTTTTTTTAGTTTTGTAACAAGTTCGTAATATAATCTTCCTCTTTATTTTTGAGCTATGGCGCTGCTAAGTTCATGGATGCTTTTGGTAAGCTCGTCCAGTTTGGCCTCTACCCGTACCAGAAGATAGATGGATACGATGATGGGAAAGCCCAGATTGGCCACCTGGGAGAAAAGTTCTTCCATAGAATGCCTCCTTTCGCGTAGAGCAGAGCAGCAAGATGGAGGTAAAAAATAGTTTAAAATGGGACATACCTTGTCCATTCAGGTATGTCCCATTTCTGTTTAGGCCAGGCTAAGTTCCTGAGTAGTTTGAGTAATAATCTGGGCGGACTTTTTAGCGATGGGATCGCCGGTGGAGGAAGTGAATACCCCAAGGGTTATGAGTTCTTCCATAGCACTCTTTACTTCGTTGTCGGTAAGATTGGATTTTGGGTCATTTACGGAGATGGTCATAGTACTGCCTCCCTGGGTTGTGAAAACCATTTGCAGAGTTTTCTTTTCCATTTTTAGACCTCCTTTCTTTATTAGATTTCCTTTTGGAGACACACCTCACACAATAGGTAAGGAATGTCCAAAATATTTTAGATATCTGCCAGTTCGGATTCGGTAATCCTGATGATTTTTTCTGTCGGTATGCTCTGCAGGGATGAGATGAGAGCTGCCGCCTGATACATGTTTTGATCTGAAGCGTCCTCTTTGCAGTTGGAGAAGGTTTTGGAACCTTCTTCGTACTGAATTTTTAGCTTTGCTTTTAAAAGAGTGGCTGTAACTGCCATAGTCTTGCCTCCTTTCTTATAAGTTTTTTTGAAAGCTTTCACTTAGTACATAGAAAAAGGACAGGGATTTTACCCCTGTCCATAAAAATTTTTTATTTTGTTTTTAGAACCCCTTCTATTATAACAAACCGTTCATTGACTTCTTTCTTGATTTCGTCATGGTCTCGTTCGTTTTTTCCTTCGTTCGTTAATATCACTTCTGCTATAAGTTTAATATCTTTGTACATTTGTTCTTGGATTATTTCTACTCTATTGATGGCTTTTGTATTCTCTTCTATGGCTTTTGTATTTTCTAGTACTTGTGTTTCTAGTCTATCAAATCTCTCTTCTAAACCGTCAATTCTTTTTTCTAGCCCATCAATTCTTCCTTCTAAGCCATCGATTCTTTTTTCTAAACCATCAAACCTATCTTCGAGTTTATTAAATCTGTTGTCAATATGATCGAACTTTTTAATAAACTCTCCATACATCTTTTCCATCATTGCAAACATTTTGTCTTCCATATCCCGTCACCTCCATAAACCCATTATAGTATAATTCGCAGAAAAACTAAAGGCTAAAAATAAAAACCTATCTTCTTAAAGAAGACAGGTTCTTAAGTTAGATTAATGCATTGATTTTGTCTACCAAACGGTCCTTGGGTACTGCGCCCATGATTTGGTCCACTACTTCGCCGTTTTTAAAGAACATAAGCGTTGGAACGCTCATGATGCGGTATTTTGCAGCCAAATCTCTTGCCTCATCTACGTCTATTTTGAATATTTTAACTTTGCCATTCATTTCTTCTGCAAGCTGGTCAATCACGGGAGCCATCATTTTGCATGGGCCGCACCAAGTTGCAAAGAAGTCTACCAATACCAGGTCCTTAGAATCCAATACTTCACTTTGGAATTCCTGGGGTGTAAGTTGTTTTGCCATGATTATTCTCCTTTCGGTTGCAGGGTAAAATACCCCTTTGGATTAACATTAGTATTTGAAAAAATACTGCATTTCATACAACATTATAATTTTATAATAAAATGTTATACTATATATAGTATAATAACAATCCAATGAATATGCAAGTATAAGCACAGAAAGGAGATTCTTATGAAGCCTTACGAAGACTTGGTCGCAGACATTGCAACCAAAGGCATTCCCAACAAGCCCTTTTTTACAGTAGTTCAGTTAAACAACGGCCATGTATATACCATAGAGGCGGACTCAACAGAAGAACTGTACCAAACGGTATCCAGGCTAGAAGAAGAAGCCAAGCAAAAAGGACTGCTCTAGCAGTGTACTTTCTTATGCATTGTAAGGATCATGCCTGCCGTAAGAATTGCTGCTGCCAAAAATGCCGCCTGATAACTTATACCGTCAATCAGAAGTCCCATCAGTACAGGCCCTATAGCCGACAGAGGGGTGAATAAAATAGCAGCAAGTCCAAGATAAGTAGCTCTTTTGTCTTCTCCTCCAAGGGATATGATAAAGTTTGCCTGAATCGCTGAAACAACACTTTCTCCTGCTCCATGGAGTATAAATACAAAATAGAGCATGTTCATTCCGCTGATCAGATTCATGCACAGGTAGCTGATAAGATAAATAAAGTACCCTCCCATCATGGTGATCTTATAACCTTTCTTATCCGCAACGATTCCCCAAAATATAGAGAAAAGGCTTCTGCTGATCAGCCATAATGCAGTTAAAAAGGCTACATCCTTTGGAGTGATGGGCAGGATGGTTTTGGCATAGACTATTCTAAAATTTGCCGCCGCAGTGCCTATGGTCGCAAGCCCTATAGAACAAATTGCAAAGGTAAAATTCTTATCCTCTTTAAGAATCGTCAATAAATCCTTGGCATATTCTATAAAGGGCTGCCTGTTGGCATTGCGTACGAAATCCGGCTCTTTGGTCTGCATAAGGGCAATATAGGAGATCATCATAAAGCAACCTACCAAAATGAATATTGCCCCATAATTATAAGGAAAGTCAAAGAAAGAAAGCATCAAAACACAAAGAAGAGAACCTATAAATTCCGCGCCGCTGGTTATGGCTGTCCGTATCCCAAAAAATCTTCCCCTTAACCTAATGGGAATGATTTTTGCCATCATATCATTCCAGGTAACATTGGATAAACCTGTAAATAGGGAATAGAGCCCGTAGATGACATATATACTAAAAATCATCCATCGGGAATCTTTTATTAAAAACACGGACAAACCCATAAAAAACCATGGCACGCGCTGTAACAAGCTTATCTTGCTTAAAACTTTTAAATCATTAGGCTTTGATTCTATATAATTTGCCATAAATATTTGAGGAAAATTGATTAAAACAGTGGACATGGTAGTTAAAAGTCCAATTAAGATATTATTTTGAATATAATAGCTGATAAAGTATACGATGGTAGTAGCCAGGGGTACCATTCCAGACCCAAAACAAAAGGTCACTCCATCCAGCGTTGACAAGATCATATTTTTCTTTAGATGTTTTTCTACGAATTCTTGGTTTTCCCTAATATCCATAATATAATCCCCTGTTAAAGTTAAAGTTAAGGGCAAACCAAAAATGGTTTACCCTTTTAAGATTTACCCTTCATAAGGTACAATTTCAATTTTTTCAATGATCACTGCTTCTTTTGGTTTGCTGTGTTCGTCGGTTTCTACAGCTGCAATGGCGTCCACTACATCCATTCCTTCAAATACTTGCCCAAATACAGTATGTACACCATCAAGCCAAGGCGTTCCTCCCTTTTCCTCATAAAGTTTAACCACTGCTTCCGGATATCCGGACTTGCTTAAGTCTTTTAACATTTGTTCTTCTACAGTCTTTTTCTGCACGATGAAGAATTGGCTTCCATTGGTATTGGGACCGCTGTTTGCCATAGCAAGAGCACCTCTAAAATTAAGGGCATATGGATGGAATTCATCTTCAAAAGGTTTTCCCCATATGCTTTCTCCACCTTTTCCGGTTCCTTCAGGATCTCCTCCCTGGATCATAAAATCGTTGATCACCCTGTGGAAAGTGAGTCCGTCATAGTATCCGTTCTTTGCATGAGTGGTGAAGTTTTCCACCGCCTTTGGCGCATATTCCGGGAAAAGACGAATTTTGATTACACCTTTATTGGTAGTCATCACTGCGATTTCTTCTCCCGGTTCCGGCAGGTCAAACTGAGGGGTATCATATATAATCTCTTCTGGTTCATCCAAATCTTGTTGGGCAATTTCTGGTTCTTTTTTCAGGCTTTCCGCCATATTCTTTTGTGCAGCTGTACATCCTGTCAGGATTAAGCTTAAAGTACATACTAAAAATAGTATTTTTTTCAATGTAATTCTTCCCTTCTTTTTGTTTGTACTTTTTTGTCGTTTTATTACATCACATCATTATAGCACAAACAAAAAATTTGGGTAGTGTATTTTTTTAGAAAAAGTTCATATGATTCATGAACCTAAAGAAAGCTTCTATACCTTCTTTGGTTTGCTTATAAACCCCTGCATGTTCTAAAACCGTTTTAAATTTAACGCCTACTTCTTTTTGGATAACTTCTTTGGCTTTTTCTTCACTTAAAGTGATGCCGTAGGAAGATATGAGTTCGTTAATCCAATGAACATGCTGGCTAAGATCTGGATATATTTTAAGTTGTTCTTCCAAAGATCTTGTACCCTTTAAAATTTCTTTTATTTGTTCCAGTTGTTCATTAAGCCTTCCCGGCAGCACTGCCAGCCCCATTACTTCTATTAAACCTATATTTTCTTTTTTAATATGATGTACTTCTTCATGAGGATGGAATATGCCATAAGGATGTTCTTCACTGGTTCTGTTATTCCTTAAAACCAAGTCTATTTCCCACTCCCCTTCTTTGTTTTTGCGGACGATGGGGGTTACGGTATTGTGAGGAATTAGACCATCATCGGTTTTTGTAAAGGCCAAAATGCCAGCTTCTTCATCACTGTACTTTCTCCATTCTTCTAAAATAGCAAAGGACAGGCTTTCTAAGTCTTTCCTGTTTTGTCCTCTTAGTCGTATAGCGGACATAGGCCATTTGACGATGCCGATTTTTACATCTTTATAATCCTTATGGGTAAAGGAATAAAGCTCTTTGGCTTCTTCCATGGGGAATGTATGTCTTCCCCCCTGATAATGGTCGTGGCTTAAAATGGAACCTCCAACTATAGGAAGATCTGCATTGGAACCTACAAAATAGTGGGGGAACCGTTCTACAAAATCAAACATTCTTTCAAAGCTTTTTTGGGTTAATTTCATTGGGGTGTGCTGGCCATTCAGGACAATACAGTGTTCATTATAGTAAATATATGGAGAGTATTGGAAATACCATGCTTCTCCAGAAAGATTCAAAGGAATAATTCTATGGTTTTGCCTTGCCGGGTGATTGAGCCTTCCGGCGTACCCCACATTTTCTACACATAAAAGACATTTTGGATAGCCGCTTTGAGGCGCATTTTTAGCAGCTGCTATTTCTCTCGGGTCTTTTTCCGGCTTTGAGAGATTCACCGTAATCTCTAGATCACCATATTCCGTATGGGTTCTCCAGTATAGGTTTTTTTCTATTCTGTTCATACGAATATAAGTAGTATTCTGGGAGAAATCATAAAAATAATCTGTAGCTGCCTTGATTCCTTCTTTTTGCTCCAGCTCTTCAAAGGTTCTTACCACTTCTCCCTGTCTCGGAGTTAAAAGCCCCATGATTTTGGTGTCGAATAAATCTCTGTGGGTATTGGTATTTTCTTTTAAGATTCCTTTCTCATAAGCGTAATCTAAAAGGTGATCCAGTACATCATAAATATTGATATCTGCATCATCTATAGTGCCTTCATAGGGTTCCTGAACTTCCAGTAACTCCATTAAAGCATTTCTTGAAGGGATTACATCGTACTGTGTAATGAGTTTTTGATCCAGGGCGTAACGTATAAGACGCTCTATTTCTTTTTGAGGGCAGATTTTATCCATTGGTCTCTCCTTCCTAGTCCTGATATCCGTCCGGATGAGTTCTGTGCCAATCCCATGCACTTTGTATGATTTCTTCCAAAGAAGTATACTTAGGATTCCAGCCTAACTCTTTGATGATTTTATCTGAAGATGCGATGAGAACTGCCGGGTCTCCTGCACGTCTTGGAGCAACTTCGGCAGGAATTTCATGTCCTGTTACTTTCCTTGCTACTTCTATAACTTCTTTTACAGAAAATCCTTTTCCGTTACCCAGATTATAAATCGCTGACGTATTATCTTTTCTCAGCTTTTCCACGGCTAAAATATGGGCATCTGCAAGATCTGTTACGTGGATATAGTCTCTTATGCAGCTGCCGTCTTCTGTTGGATAATCATCACCAAAAATCATGATTTTATCTCTTTTTCCCAAAGCCACTTGAAGGATAATTGGAATAAGGTGGCTCTCAGGCTTGTGGTCTTCACCAATTTTTCCGCTTTTATGGGCTCCGGCAGCATTGAAATAACGAAGGACTACATACTTAATACCGTAGGCATTGTCACACCATTTCAGCATTTTCTCTACGGCGAGCTTAGTATCCCCGTAAGGGTTTGTTGGAAGCGTTTTGTCGCTTTCTAATATTGGAATATTTTCCGGCTCGCCGTAAGTTGCTGCAGTGGATGAAAATACAATTTTCTTCACGTTATATTCATGCATTTTCTTAAGCAAAGTAACTGTTCCATATACGTTATTATGGTAATACTTTAAGGGATCTATAACGCTCTCTCCAACTAAGGATTCTGCTGCAAAATCTATAACTGCTTCTATAGTATTTTCTTTAAATACCTGGTCTAAAAAGGCTTCGTCCCTGATGTCTCCCACATATAGTTTTGCCTTTGGGTTTACTGCCCCTTTATGTCCTTTTTGAAGATTATCTACTACGATCACTTCTTCTCCCTTTGCAATGAGTTCTTCTACAGTATGGCTTCCTATATAGCCTGCACCGCCACATATTAAAATTGGCATAATTTCCCTCCTAGTCTAATTTTCTAGCTCCGTCTCCTATATTGGCAATGTAAAAATCAGCTTTTAAGCCGGTTTTCTTTTCGTAATTTTCTCCTACCTGCCTCATAAATCTGTTCACTGCTTCTTCTTTTACAATAGAGATCGTACAGCCTCCAAATCCTGCTCCGGTCATACGGGCACCCAAAACACCGTCTATTTTCCATGCTTCTTCTACTAAAGTATCTAATTCAAAGCCAGTTACTTCATATAAATCTCTTAAGGATTTATGGGATTCATTCAAGAGTTTTCCGAAAGCTATAATATCTCCTTGTTTAAGCTTTGCAACTGCTTCTTTTACCCGGGCATTTTCATACACTGCATGTTCTGCTCTTTTTCTTACAGTTTCAAAGGTAATAAGGTGTTTGTTTTCTTCCCAAACTTCGGGAGTAAGATCTGCCAAATAATCGATATCCAGACGGGTTTGAAGGGCTGCAACCGCCATATCGCATTCTCTTCTTCTTTCGTTGTATTTTGAATCTTCTAATCCTCTTCTTTTATTGGTATTGGCGATGATTAATTTCATACCTTGAAGATTTACCGGAACATATTCATATTCTAAAGTATCGCAGTTTAAGTAAATGGCTCTGTCTTTTTTGCCCATGCCTACGGCAAATTGGTCCATGATGCCGCAATTAACGCCCACAAATTCATTTTCTACCTTTTGAGAAAGTTTTACCATTTCCAGTTGATCGATCTCACAATTAAAGAAATCTTTTAATAAAACACAAGTAACCAGTTCAATGGATGCTGAAGAGGAAAGCCCTGCTCCATTGGGAATAGCGCCATAGTATAAAACTTCAAAACCTCCCAGAGCAAAACCTTTTTTAAGAAACTGGTCCACAACGCCTTTCGGATAATTTGTCCAGCCGTCTTTTTTATCATATGCAATATTATTTACATCCACTTCTACAAGGATGTCAGGGAAATTAACTGATGCAAATTTTATTTTGCTGTCATTTCTTTTTCGTGCAGCAGCAGTGGTTCCAAAGTCCAGAGCGCAGGGAAAAACATTACCGCCGTTATAGTCAATATGTTCTCCTATCAAATTAATTCTTCCTGGTGCAAAGAAAAGACTTGGTTCTTCGCCCTGACCATAAAGTTCTGTAAAGCGACTTTTAAGTTCTTGATTATTCATTATGATTACCTCCTTTTATATTTTTTAAAATTATTTTTTAGGGCTTGTGCAGGATTCTCTGATCATCAGATTGGTGTCCAGGATGATTTTTTGAAAGCCATGCCCTGGGTGTTTTATGATGTCCAGCAAAAGTCTTGCTGATGTTTTTCCTAGAGCATACATATTCTGATCTACGGTTGTAAGTTTTGGTTCGCTGATTTCTGAAATGACTATGTTGTCATATCCTATCACGGATAAATCCTCTGGGATAGATATTCCCAACCTTTTGGCTGCCTGCATCACACCTACCCCCATCCAATCATTGCAGGCAAAAATTGCAGTTGGGGGTTCTTCTTGCTCCAGTCTTTTTTGAACTACCTGGATAGCAAGCTCCACGGTTTCTAATCCGTTCCCGTTTTCTATGACCAAAATGTTCTCTTTCCTTATAGGGATTTGATGCTTTTTTAAGGTTTCATAATAAACTTGTTCTTTTATGTCATAAGAGTAGCTGTTTTTGGCTCTTAAAAAGGCAATATCCCTATGCCCCAGCTTAATGAGATACTCCATTGCCTGCAGGGTACCCATTTCCTGGTCATTCAGGACAAAATTGCAGCGCACTCCTCTATGATAGCCATTGATCAGTACCAAAGGGATTTTCTTGGCACATTCTTCATAGAAACCGTTTTCTATATTTTCATACCTGGGGTCTATAACTAAAATGCCATCCACTTGCTTTTCCAAAAGATTTTGGATCTGAGTTCTTTCGGATTCTTCTTTTCCGTCGGTATCACATAAAAAAAGAGAAAAAGTTTTTTGACTGCACACTTTCTCTATGCCCTTTACCACAACAGGAAAGAATAGGTTGGTAATACTCGGGACAACCACTCCTATGGTGTGGGTACTTTTTCCGATTAGGCTTCTGGCAAGATAATTCGGTTTAAAATTTAATGCGTTTATGGCCTCTTCAACTTTTTGTCTGGTTTCTTCTTTTACGGGGTAATTATTATTGATCACTCTGGATACGGTGGTAATCGATACGCCTGCGTACTTTGCCACGTCTGCTATGGTCGGCTTTTCCAATGACCCACCTCCTTTATAGAAAAGGTTTTCTATAAATTGAGCATAGCACATTTGATTTATATTTTCAAGAGAAAATATCGTAAATCAAAAATACCATACGTATTTTCCATTTAAATAATATTATTTAAATAATGGGGTGGACGACTCTTTTCTTTTGCTTTGATTTCCATGGTTAATCCTAAGACTCTGATCCTTCTTAATTTAAAGTTAGATACAAATATGTCTTTTCTCGTTAAGTATATTCCTAAGCCTATGGCTATGGTAACCATTAACAAATCTATCATAGCACCTCCTTTCGGCTTATGATGCAGACTTCACTGTTTCATAGCCCTCCGGAGGATAACATACAACCCCCACGGACCTTATCCGTGGCTTTTTATTTTAATTAGGAATTATATCATAAAATTGATTTAAAAACATTACTTGCTTTTTATTGAATGAGAAAGTGATTCATTACTTTTGGATTAGTCGATGTCGTAAACTTCACAACACAAAAAAGTAAGGAAGCTAGTTCCTTACTTTTTTGCGTTGGTTCTGATTAAGTCCATGACTGTATCGATGCCATTAGCACCTTGGCTTTTTTGCATGGCTTCAATATAGATATGTCGATTCCGATAAGTATCTTTAACCATTTCTATTAAGGTTTCTTCTGTCAAGTTTTCTTCTTCCAGTACCTGACTAAAGCCCTGGTTCTTAAAAGAACGAGCATTTAAAATCTGATCCCCTCTGCTGGCCCTGGCTGACAGGGGGATTAATATATTGGGTTTTTTAAGGCTTAAGATTTCTGCTATGGAGTTGGCCCCTGCCCTGGAAATAAAAATGTCAGCCGCTGCAAACAGGTGGGGCAGTTCTTCTTTAACGTATTCGAATTGTTTATAGCCTTTAGTATTTTCTAAGGACTCGTCCTTATTGTTTTTTCCGCAGATATGGATCACATTAAAGAACGGAAGCAATGAAGGAAGAGCTTTTCTTAATACATTATTGATGGTAACAGAACCAAGACTTCCTCCCATCATCATCAGAATTGGTTTTGTATCGCTAAAGCCGCACAATTTTAGCCCTTTTGTTGCCTTCCCCTGAAAGAGTTCTTCCCTAATAGGTGTCCCTGTTAAAATACCTTTTTCCTTTGGGATATGATTTAGGGTTTCAGGGAAGTTGACACAAATCTTTTTTGCAAAGGGAAATGCCAATTTATTGGCAAGCCCCGGGGTGATATCGGATTCATGGATGATCACAGGAACTCGTCTAAGCCATCCTGCGGCAACCACAGGAACCGTTACATATCCCCCTTTTGAGAATATAATATTGGGTTTTAACTTTCCAATCAAAGCCAGGGCTTCAGCTCCCCCTGCCAACACTTTAAAAGGATCTGTTAAGTTTTTTATGTCCTTATATCTTCTAAGTTTTCCCGAGGAAATGCCGTAGTAAGGAATGTTCTGTTCTTCAATCAGTTCTTTTTCAATTCCGGTTTTGCTTCCTATGTATCTGACGTCCCAGCCTTCTTTCTGCAACTTTGGAATAAGGGCTAAATTGGGCGTTACATGCCCTGCAGTACCTCCCCCGGTGAGAATGATTCTTTTCAAGCGATCACCACCTCTATATTTAAAATATGCTTATTTATTTTTTATATACATCGATCACCGCCTGGGCAACTTTGTCAGCTACTCCTTCGTCAAAGGGTTTGGGAAGAATATTTTCTTCGTTTAATGCTTCCTTAGGAATCATGCCTGCAATAGCATGAGCCGCTGCCAGTTTCATTTCCTCTGTGATTTGGGTTGCTCTTGCCGCTAAAGCACCTTTAAAAATTCCGGGGAAAACCAATACATTATTAACCTGGTTGGGGAAATCAGAACGGCCTGTACCCACGATTCTGGCCCCTGCTTCTTTTGCAAGATCAGGCATAATTTCAGGAACTGGATTCGCCATGGCAAATATAATGGCATCTTTATTCATAGACGCAACCATTTCTTTTGTAACGATTCCAGGTGCTGAAACCCCTATAAAAAGATCTGCTCCCTTAAGGGCATCTTTTAAATCGCCTTTTAGATTTTCCTTATTGGTTACTTTAGTCATTTCTTTTTGTGCCCAGTTCATTCCTTCAGCATCTTTATGAAGTATACCGATTTTGTCGCAGAGTATAATGTTTTCGAAGCCATAATTTAAAAGCAGTTTAGTGATCGCTATTCCTGCAGAGCCCGCTCCGCTTACAACTACCTTCATGGTTTTTTTATCTTTTTTTACGATTTTTAGAGCATTAATCACTCCCGCTAAAACAACGATTGCTGTCCCGTGCTGGTCATCATGAAATACGGGAATATCCAGTTCATTCTTAAGTCTTTCTTCTATTTCAAAACAGCGGGGAGCCGCAATATCTTCCAGATTAATGCCCCCAAAGGAAGGTGCAAGACACTTTACTGTTTTTATAATTTCTTCTGTATCTTTGGTAGCCAGGCAAATAGGAATGGCATTTACTCCCCCAAATTCTTTAAATAATACTGCTTTCCCTTCCATAACCGGCATAGCTGCTTCCGGACCGATATCTCCCAATCCCAGTACAGCTGTTCCATCGGATATCACTGCAACAGTGTTGCCTTTCATGGTATAGGTATAGACATCTTCTTTGTTCTCATGTATTTTTCTGCAGGGCTCTGCAACCCCCGGAGTATATGCAATGGATAAATCTTCTTTGGATTTTACTTTTGCTTTTGCTGTGATCTCCAGTTTCCCCTGCCATTCTTTGTGCATCAAAAGGGCTTTTTCGTTTATATCCATGTTTTTCTCTCCTTTTTACTTTTGTAATCAGTATTCTTCAGGTGCATTATAGCACAAAAATTCTACCTTGGTCGATGAATTTCCTAATGAAGTATAAATTTTAACCCCAATTTTTGGGTATAATAAAAAAGAATGTATTGTTGATTTATAAAATAACTTATGCTAAAGTTTTCATATGATAAAAACGGCTGGTGCTGTTTACATTTGAAGAAAATCAGATGTTTTAATATATAATGCGATGTTAATGTCGTGAAAGGGGACAATAGGATGTGTGGTTTTTGTGGTTTTGTAGGTGAAACAAAAGATAGAGAACCTGTTTTAAAAGAAATGATGAATACTATTATTCACAGAGGTCCTGACAGTGACGGACAATACATAGATGACCAGGCTGCTCTTGGCTTTAGACGCCTTAGCATCATTGACCTGGCAGAAGGCTCCCAGCCTCTCTATAATGAAGAAGGCAATCTGGTTTTGGTTTTCAACGGTGAAATCTATAACTATCAGTCCATAAGAAAAATACTTGAAGAAAAAGGGCATATTTTTAAAACCCATACGGACTCGGAAGTTTTGATCCATGCCTATGAAGAATATCAAACGGACATGTTAAATCATCTTCGGGGCATGTTTGCATTTGTGATCTGGGACAATAAAAATAAAGTCTTATTCGGGGCGAGGGACTTTTTTGGCATTAAGCCCTTTTATTATTATAATGAGAATGGTGTTTTTGTATTCGGCTCAGAAATAAAAAGCATCCTAAAACATGATTTGGTAAAAAAAGAATTGAATCTGAATGCTCTTGAGACCTATCTGACATTCCAGTATTCTGCCATGGAAGAAACCTTTTTTAAGAATATTTTCAGGCTTCCTCCTGCTCATTTCTTTATTTATAAAAATGGAAAGATGGATATTAAAAGATACTGGGAACCAGTCTTTGATGCGGAAGATAAGTCTTTAGAAGAATATGTGGAAGAGATCGATCAAAGGATGAAAGAATCCATCAAGACTCATAAAATCAGTGATGTTGAAGTAGGCTCCTTCCTGTCCAGCGGAGTAGATTCCAGTTATGTTGCAGCATGCTTTAAGGGAGATAAGACTTTTACTGTAGGATTTGATTACGATCAATACAATGAAATCGATTATGCCAAGTCTCTTTCAGAAAAAGTGGGCATCGCCAATTACCACAAGTTGATTACAACTAAGGAATACTGGGAAGTACTTCCTAAGGTTCAATATTACATGGACGAGCCCCTGGCTGATCCATCTGCCGTTGCTCTTTATTTTGTAAGTCAGCTGGCCAGCCAGCATGTTAAAGTTGTGCTTTCCGGAGAAGGGGCTGATGAACTTTTTGGAGGATATAATATCTACAAAGAACCTCTGGATTTAAGGGTTCTAACGGTACTTCCAAAGCCTGTAAGAAAGCTCTTAGGAAAATTGGCTTCACTACTGCCTTTTGATATTAAAGGGAAAAACTTCTTCATCCGCGGAAGCAAATCGATTGAGGAGAGATTCATAGGCAATGCCTTTATGTTTACTGAAAAAGAAAGAAAGGAACTCCTAAAACACAAAACTAATGCACCTTCACCTTTTAGCCTGGTTAAACCTTATTATGATAAGGTTAAACTAAAAGATGATGTGACCAAGATGCAATATGTGGACATTCACATGTGGCTTTGGGGAGATATTCTTCTTAAAGCAGATAAAATGAGTATGGCCCATTCCCTGGAGCTTAGGGTGCCTTTCCTGGATAAAGAAGTGTTTAACCTTGCTTCAAGGATTCCTGTCAAATATAGGGTAAATAAGCATAATACCAAGTATGCCCTAAGGCTTGCTGCCAAAAAGAATATGCCTGAAGATGTAGCCAACAAAAAGAAATTGGGATTCCCTGTTCCAATCAGAATCTGGCTTAGGGAAGAGAAGTATTATAACATTGTCAAAGAAGCCTTCACCTCCAATGCTGCACAAACTTACTTTAATACCGATAAGCTTCTGACGATCTTAGATGACCATTATAAAGGTGTAAAGGATAACAGCAGAAAAATATGGACCATATTTATGTTTTTGGTTTGGTATAAGCAATATTTTGAAGTGTAAAAAAGAAGCATCGTACAAGCTTTTGCTCTTAAGCAGTACGATGCTTTTTTATATAATCTTTTCTCTGATGAAAAACAGTTTCTGCAATGGCAGTAAAGATGCTCCAAGCAAAGAGGCATTACCCTTTAAAGTGGAGGTCATGATTTTTATATCTTGTTTGCTATAAAAAGTATTTTCAATAAATACTTTTTCTTTTAGGGGCTCGAGGATTTCATCATACCGGCTGATCTCTCCCCCAATGACGATATAATGAGGATCTAAAATGAGGATAATATTTTGAATCCCCACCGCTAGATAGTTCAAATATTCTTCCCATACGGCTCTGGCCTCAGGCTGATTCCTTTTTAACGCTTCAAAAAATTCCTTTAAAGTAATATTATTCTTGCCTGTTTTCTCTTTGTACTGTTCTAATAAAGCTCTGTCAGATGCATATAATTCCCAGCAGCCTTTTTTCCACAATTACACTGTTTCCCGTCAGCGACGACTGTCATGTGTCCAAATTCTCCAGCCCTTTTATTTTTGCCTTTATAGAGATAATCCTGAATCACAATTCCTGTTCCAATACCCTTTGTAATGGATATATAGACTAAATTCCTCAGTTGTTTTGCAATGCCTACACTTAATTCAGCAAGGGCTGCGGCATTGGCCTCATTCTCAATATATACAGGAAACTCCAGTATATGATCGAATTCCTTAAAGGATATATTTTTAATCTTTAAGTTAGGCGCCATTTCAAGAAGCATTTTTTCTTCATTCACTGTACCAGGAAGAGAAAAACCAATACCCAAAACTTTTTCTGTAGGGATCTTCTTTTCTCTAAGAATATCTTTGGTAATTCTTTCAATCTTTCTGATCACTTCATTCATATTAGAAAAGCCTTCTATTTTGAATGTGGTCTCGTATATAATATCAGAATCCAGATTGGTTAAGGCAACCCGAACAAAATATAATGAAAAATCAACTCCAAAAGAATATCTGGAATTAGGCAAAAATCTTACAATAACTGGTTTTCTGCCTCCTGTAGATTCGGCTACTCCGGCTTCTTCCAGTATGCCTTCTTCAATTAAAGCGTTGATATTGGTTGTCACTGTGGGTATACTGATTTCCAATTCCTTTGCTATTTCTTGTTTGGTGGCTTCTCTTTTTTTGCTTAAGAGCTGAAGCATTCTTTTACGGTTAGAATCTTTTATAATCTCCTGGTCCACTGAATTGAGACTTAACATCATATCACCGTCCTGTTATTACCACATAAGCAAAATTGGATTGAGTTTTCCCTTAATCTTACCATATTATTCGTCCATTTTCAATTAACTTTTTTAAATGATTTTAAAAAGTTGTTGTAATAAAAGAAGAAGAATCTTCTTTTATTATGCGTTTATTGCAATGCTTTATAAAGCTTTTTAGCCAGAACATCCAATTCTTCTTCTGTAGGTTCCGTAGGCTTCCATGTAATGTTAATACGATCATCAGAATATCTTGGTATAAGATGAAGATGGAAATGAAATATCGTTTGTCCTGCTATTTTACCATTGTTTTGTACAATATTAAGGCCTTCTAAATCAAGCTCTTTCTTGAGTATTTTGGCTAACTGAACACTTAAAGCGAACAGTCTGCCCCCTTTTTCCGGATCAATTTCAAAAATATTTTCTATATGTTCTTTCGGAATAATGAGAAGATGCCCTTTACTTCCCGGGAACCTGTCCAAAATCACTCTAAATTCACTGTTTTCTAAAACCGTTGCTGAAGGAATTTCTCCGTTAGCAATTTTGCAAAATAAACACTCCAATTCTATTCCTCCTTTTGACCCTACATAATACCACAGTTCCTATTATAGCACATTATCCATTTTTTTGGATAGAGGTTTGAGGATTTATTTTTTTCTTAAAAATAAGCCAATATATTCCCCCCACGAATAAAGCTCCGCCTATAATATTTCCTATGGTAACGGGAAGCAGATTGGTTATGATAAAGCTTTTCCATGTAAGCCCCGCCAAAGCTTCTGAAGCGAATCCTCCAGCTTTTACATATAAAGGATTTGATTTGGCAAAAAGACCTGCCGGAATATAATACATATTCGCCACGCTATGCTCATATCCCGAAATGACAAAAGCAAATATAGGGAAAAATCCTGCCCATACTTTGCCTGATAAGTCTTTTGCACCATACATCATCCATACGGCAATACATACGATAACATTACACATTATCCCCAGGATCAATGCCTTCGAAAAAGATAATCCTGTTTTATAAATCGCAGTTTTTATATGCAGTGCTCCTAATTTCCCACTGTTTAAATCAAATAATCCACTGTTTGCTTCTAACCATGCAAATCCAAGGGATCCGATAAAATTGCCTGCATATACTATAAAAAGATTTTTAATCATTTGGTATAATGATATCTTTTCTTCAAACAAGGCTAAAGAAAGCAAACAATTTCCTGTAAATAACTCAGCCCCTGCAATAACTACCATTAAAAGTCCTACGGGGAAGATCGCTCCTGCTACTAATTTTGAAATTCCAGGGTTGGATATATCATGAATGGCAGTATTGCTGGCTATGGCTCCCATAGCGATGAATGCTCCTGCCAAAATTGACAGCATGAGTTGTTGGAATACCGTTCTGTTAGCCTTTTTTACTCCTGCCCCAATGGTATAATCTGTTATTTCTTCCGGTGTTAAGTAATTTCTGTCCATAGATAAGCCCCCTTGATGTTTACACAATGTTACAATTATAATTCAATTGAAATAGTTTTTCAATTAGGAATTAATTACAAAAAATCGCATAGGAAATTCAGAGAAATTTCTTATACAATAAAAAAGGACGAAATATTCGCCCTACAAAGCATTGATTTTACTACAGTAATATATGTATTTTAATAAATCGTTTTGCTCATCACCAATGATTTCAAAGAGCATCATTTTCCACTCTGGTGGTACTACAGAAAAATAAATCTTTCTATAAATTTCAATACTTTCAAAGCCCTGAAAAATTCTTTGATCCAGATTTTCTTTTAAATCTTCCGGAAGACCGGGTTCTTTTATATCGCAGGATAATTTCCTTCCGGTCATTCCATAATAAATCTCTCCGAGCATTTTTTCATGTCTTCTTTGATTCAGCAAAATCTGGTAGATCCTTTTCCTGTCCAATTCGTTGTCATAGCACCCCATAATCTTTTCATCATAATAAGCCATCCTTCTTTCTCTTTTGGCTGCTTCCTCAATAAGTTCCGCACCTTTATATTCGTGTTTTATATATGTATTGGGCATAGACACAGGCATAACCGGTGGAGGAATTGGCATAAAGCTGCTCTGGTAGGGCGTTTGGGAAGAAATTTCTCCCATCATCGGCTGCTCATAGTAACTATATGGCTGCTGAAAATACATATATTCTCCCCCTATCTTTTGATCTTCATGGTTACTTCTTTTTTATATATGTATTCTCAATTTCAAATTTCATTACTAAATTTTATAATCAGTTATTGGCATCATTTTTTAGCATAAAACGATAACAAAATACAAATAATGAGAATAGTGCTGAATATATGAACGAAAAAGGATGTGACAGAATGAAAAAGCGCCTTTGTCTTTTTTTTCCTCTTTTTCTCTTAAGTATGGGCTGTATCATTTCCATCTCTTCAACTACAGCCAATGCTAAAAAAAATGTTAGTTTTAAATGGACATCGATTAAACAGGCAGAAGTAACCGCTTACTTACTCAATGTGCGAACAGGGCCGGACACCTCATACCCTGTCATCAATCACTTAAAAAAGGGGCAAATTGTAAATGTCCTGGGGGAATTAAACGACTGGTATATCGTACAGTTGCCCAATGATTCCATAGGGGTAATTACAAGTAAATTCACCAAACCCTATACCTATCATACTGCTTCTAATAAAGAAACAACAGAATCTGAGGCTGTTCCTACCTGGTCAAACAATATGAGAGAAAAAGAAGACATTATGTTGGAATACATTAATAACGAAAGAAAAAAGGCGGGCCTTCAGCCCTATGTGATGAATGAAGAGCTCCAAAACATTGCCTCTCTTAAAGCAAAAGATATGGCTGAAAACAATTACTTTGGACATGTTTCTCCGACCTACGGAAGTCCTTTTGATATGTTGAAAAACTTCGGCATATCTTATCGTATCGCCGGAGAAAATATTGCCGGCAACAGCTCCGTTAAAAATGCCCATGATGCTTTTATGAACAGCCCCGGGCATAAAGCCAATATTTTAAGCAAAAACTATGATCAAATAGGGATTGGAATTGCCCCCAGCAAAAAATATGGATATATCTATGTTCAAATATTTAAAAAATAGTGAGGTACAAACTACCTCACTATTTACATTTTCTTAAATAATTGATCTAATTTGTTTAATATCATAAAATTGCCTCTTACTTTGAGCTGTCCTGTCATAAAACCTTTTTGTGCAGTAAATTTTCCCTTTAAGATATCCATCCATACATCTTCATTCATAATGAGAACAATATCAGCCTGATCGCTAACCCCGTCGTAATAATTGCATTCTCCATTTTCAATGCTAATATACGCTTCAAAGGGTTCCTTACCGCTGACATGAAACTGAAAAGTTCCTTTAAAATTCGATGCCAGATGGGGCTGAAAATAATGTGGCAGATTCTTGGTCATCTGTTTGCAGGTTTTACTACTTTGAGTAACTGGCTGCATGGATGCAGGCTTTCCATAAATACCATAAGGATTTAAGTTGGCCTCTGGCTGCTTGCCTGAAAGCTGTTGCTTAAAAAACTCTGTCAATTCTTGTATATCTTTTTCCTGTTGTTCTGAAAAAGCCTCAAATCGAACAGGCTTAACTTCTACAGGTTCCATAGAAGGAGGTGCTTTGACTGCTGGGACTTCAACCGCTGCTGGCGCTGTAACGACAGGAGGGGTCCAGGCCACTATCTTCTTTTCAGGAGTTTTTTGTACTTCTTCTTTCAAGCCTTGAATTTGGAATGGTTCTGGTTTTGCTTCCAAAGCTTTGTCACTGGTAGGAAGCTTTTGCCTTGCTTGTCTAAAGACGCGATAAAAATCTTCTACTCTTTTCTCTATAGATTCTTTGATCTCTTCAATTTCTTTAGGGCTTGAAGCATAAAGAGCCATTCGCCCTCCCTCTATGCCTCCGAGTAATTCCCATATCCTTAAGGCATACTCTACAGTTTCTCTTTCCCCTGTGGTATTCGTTAAACCAATGCAAAAACCATATTTATCTTTTAATAGATTCTTATAGGAAGGATGAGTTAAATGCTCAAAAAATACTTTAAATAATCCGGAAGGCCCCATCAAGACAACCTTTAATCCAAAAACAACTGCGTCCGCTTCCTTAATTTTAGTAACAATCTGTTGTACATCTTTATGAATATCTTCGCCATAATAGGGTATATTATATTCATCCAGTAAAATCTCTTCTACTTCTACTTGAAGTTCTTTTAAAGTATTGGATACTATTTTTATAATACGCTGCAGTGTTTTTTGCTTTTCACCTTCATAGATAATCAGTGTTTTCATTTTTTCACCCCTCTTAAACAATTAAAATTCAGGTAATTCGGTAGCGTTCATCCACTGAGAAAAGAAGCCCTTTAAGGAAGAGCCGTATATCTCTTCGGCAGTAGAAATAAACCCTTCTGTATCTACTATTCTAAAAGCATATTTTTCGTAGTAAGTCTTAAGAAACTTATCAAAATTTTCACTGCCCATTTTTTCTTTTAAAGCATGAACCATCAATTGACCTCTCAGATAATGGATATTATAATAGGTTTCCCAGCTGGAAAAAGTGCTTAAATCGCTGTTTAAACTGACCACCCGCATAGGCTTCATACTCGCAATAAGCCTGTCCCTTTGCTTCTCCATCAGGCTTTCGATATCTTCTTCCACAAAGAATAGATTTTTCTGAAGATACATAACCATCGCTTCATCCAGCCAAGGTTCTTTTATTTGGTTGCTTCCTATGATGTTATAAAACCACTGATGGCCTATTTCATGGGCAACATCCAGTATTACTGTCGGATCATTTTGCAGCTTCTTTGAATCCATTAAAACTAAAGTAGAATATCCCATACTATCTGGAGCATATAACGCCCCCTCTACAATATCCAATTCTGAATAAGGGTACGAACCCAGCCTTTTACTATAATACTCCAAAGACCTTTTGGCTATGTTTAGGATCTTTTCACTATTGGAAAGTTCATGGGTGGAATAAAGATGAATATCCACACCCGTTTCTGTTTCTAAAGATACTTCTCTAAATTTATTGCTTATAGCAAGGGCAAAATCCCTCACCATTTGGGCATTGATCGTAGTGATTTTTTCTCCATCTTCTTCTGTTTCTTCTTCGCTACCAGTTGCAACCACAACATATTCCTTAGGAGTCGTCACTTTTACAGTATAATTGGCGATATCGGTAAAGAAAGGATCTCCTACAGGATAATAAGGATATTTATTCCATCCATTTTTATCATATACAGCTAAAACAGGGAGAAAATTTCCCATCCAGAGCGCGTCGTCATCGGATCCGATACGATGGGAAATGATAGGTACTTTTCCAACAAACTGAATAGTAATTTCGATAGATTCTTCAACTTCTGCAGGGGTTTTTAATGAAATTTCCAAAAGCGTATCGCTTTGATTAAAGGATACTTCTTCGTTATTCACCAGGACCGATTGAATATCAATAAATCCCTCCTTAAACCCTTTGCTTGTAATTTTATCTTCTACGCCTGAAAAGTAAGGCTTTATGGCGCTATTTTCTCTAAAAGCATTCAAGTGTAAATTAAGATATATTAAATTTAAAGGATTTCCTGTCTGATTGGTATATTGTATTTTCTGAATTCCTGTAAAAGTTTTTTCTCGGGGATTGATTTTAAGATCTACATTATATTGAGTATAAACTGTTGGATTTTTATTGGCTTTTAAAGAATCGGACATGATTTTAATATTTTCATTGCTTGAATGTTCATCCAAAATAACGATAACTGGCTCTTCCTCTTTATGCGGTTTAGAACTTAGAGTTTGGAAGCAGCCAATTTGAACAAGCACACAGAAGGCAATGATCGCAATGATTTTTAATTTGCTTTTGGCCGACATAGATTCTCTCCCCTCAAATGAGCTTCGTTTGTTCTAAGCCTATTATCATATATTTTCGGGGAAATGTAAAGTAAGATACAATCTGGAATCATATTTAGCTAAGATATTCTTGGGCTTCCTTCAAATAACAGGTCTTGATATCTTCTATTTCCCAATAAGCAAAAAATAGCTTTCGCGTCATTCTTAAATGAAGGATATCCCCTTTTCTCAGATAAGGAATCAAATTCTCATCCAAAAGCACTTTGGCGTATCTTCCCGCTGGCTTTTTCTTTATGGTAACAGAGCAATCAGGAGCAATATCCAATACTTCAAAATATCCCTGTTCAAATATTCCACTTTTGTCTTTTGTGTATTTCTTGATTTTATTTTCTTTATAACATCTTAAATCGATAACCAAAGGATCCGTACTGATAACCGGATTGCCCACAAACCTTGAAAACGCCTGCGATAAATGAATAATACGCACAAAGTCTTCTACAAACTGATCAAGGGGTTTAAAAAGACTGACTTCTTTTTTATATTTTATTTTTAAATATGTAAGATACCTTTGAATAGCAGGAAAAAGACGATATATTTTATCATCGGACAGTGTTTTACTTTTCTTTGGAAGCCAATATAAGAAAAATTCATCCAAAGTTCTTTGATCCAGATCTTCAAGCTCTAACGTCGGCTCTTTCTGTCTGAAATATTCATATAACAGTGAAATACATTTGATATCCTGGGAATTCTGAATAAAAGAAGTATTCACGTAAGCTATGTAGTCTTCTATTGTCTGCAAAACCGTCATGTATATTTCACCATCCTAATTATTTCTACTTCTTTATTCTTTACCTTAGATGGCGAATTATACATGTAATTAGTTATCCACAAAAAAACACCGGATTAAACATCCGGTGGACATCAATAAGAAACGGGGATTTCTTATAAATAAGGTGAAATAATATGCGGATAATATTTTTTTATTCACATGTTATTCACATGTTATTCACATATTATCCACACACTTATCCACAAGATTATGATAACATTTCTTTTATGCTTCGTCAACTGGTTTTTGGCTTTGTACATTATTACTTCTCTAATTTTTAGTATATAATAAAATATGTATCAGATACTAAATACATGAAAGGAGTTTTATCATGTCAAATCCATCCAATAGCCTTCCTCTAAGGGAGGAAATAGATCCAAAATACAAGTGGAATCTTAAAGATTTGTATCCTTCCGATGAAGCGTGCCAAGAGGACATGAAAAAATTAGAAGCTTCCCTTGGGGATTTGTCTAAATTTCAAAACCAACTTTCCAATTCATCAAAGGTACTTCTGGATTGCTTGGTGCTGAATGACAAATTGTCTCTGATGGCAGAAAAAATCTATGTGTATTCCCATATGAAATTTCATGAAGATACTTCCAATGGTTTTTATCAAGGCTTGGCCGATCGTGCCAAATCCCTGTCCATTAAACTTGCTTCTGCTTCTTCATTTATTATTCCTGAAATTTTATCTCTGTCAGAAGTGACATTAAAAAATTATTTAAAGGAAAATGAAGAACTGAATCTATACGCTCACTTAATAGAAAACCTACTTAGACAAAAGGATCACATTCTTTCCAAGGAAAGCGAACAGCTTTTGGCAGAAGCTTCAGAACTTGGTCAAGCGCCTTCCAATATTTTCTCAATGATCAATGACGCCGACATGACCTTCCCATCCATCGAAGGAGAAAATGGAGAAAAAATCGAAGTGACTAAAGGGCGTTTCATCCAGCTCATGGAAAACCCTAACAGAAAAATAAGAAAAGCAGCCTTTAAGTCTCTATATTCCAGTTATATTAAGCAAAAGAACACCATTGCTGCCACTTACCATGGAAGCATCAAAAAAGACGTGTTTTTTGCAAGAATGAGAAAGTATGCTTCTTCTCTTGAATATGCTCTTTTTGACGATAATATCCCTGTAGAAGTGTATACGAATTTGATTGACAGCGTTCATGAAGCTCTCCCTCTGATGCACAGATATGTAGCCTTAAGAAAACGATTATTAGGCGTAGACGAGCTTCATATGTATGATTTATATACTCCTATCGTTGCTGATGTGGATATGAAGGTTCCCTATGAAGAAGCCAAAGAAATCGTAAAAGAAGGCCTTGCACCTTTGGGAGAAGAGTATATTAAAATTCTTGAGAAGGGCTTTAAGGAAGGCTGGATTGATGTATACGAAAATAAAGGAAAAAGGAGTGGGGCATATTCCTGGGGTGCTTATGGAACCCATCCTTATGTACTTCTTAACTATCAGGATAATATTAATAATGTATTTACTTTAGCCCATGAAATGGGGCATGCCCTCCATTCCTATTATTCTGATTCAACTCAGCCCTATGTATATGCACAGTATCCTATTTTCTTAGCAGAAGTTGCTTCTACCGTTAATGAAGCACTCCTTATGCAGCATCTTCTAAAAACAACGGAAGATAAAAAGAAAAGGGCATATCTTATGAATCATTTTATGGAACAGTTTAGAGCGACTCTGTTCCGTCAAACAATGTTTGCAGAGTTTGAAAAATTAACTCATGAAATGTTGGAAAAAGGCGAAGCCATAACGGCAGATTCTCTTGCAGCCCTCTATCGAGATCTAAATATTAAGTATTATGGTCCTCATATTGTTGTGGATTCTGAAATTGATTTTGAATGGGCAAGAATTCCTCATTTCTATAATGCCTTCTATGTGTATAAATATGCTACAGGATATTCTGCTGCCATTGCCCTTTCAGAAAGAATCTTAAATAACGAGCCAGATGCCCTTGAAGATTATATGGCCTTCTTAAAAAGCGGAGGTTCAGACTATCCTATCAACATTCTAAAAAAAGCCGGTGTGGATATGAGTACAACTGAACCTGTTAAGAAAGCACTGAAAGTGTTTGAAGATTTGCTGATTGAAATGGAAAAATTACAATAACAATGGGCGGCCCTTGGCCGCCCACAGTATTATAAACGAGGGAGCTTTAAAACCTGCCCCTCATAAATTTTATCCGGACTTTCGAGTTTATTCACTTTTACAATTTCGTCTACGAAAGCCGTTGATTTGTAATACTGATAGCATATTCTGTTGAGATTATCGCCCTTTTTTACTGTGTATGTCTCATAGCTTGATTCCTGAATCTGGGGTGTTTGTTCTGTTTCTTTTGCTTCTTCTTTTACCGTTTCTTTTTCACTTTCTTTTTTTACTTCTTCTTTGGGTTCTTCTTTTGCTTGCTCTTCCACAATAATGGCATCTTCTGTTTCTTTCACTGCAATTTCTGGAGTTTCTTTTGTTTCATTAAGAGCAGCTTCTTCTGTTTCAGCAAAAACCACCTGAAGATCTTTTTCCTGGAGTTGACTTAATAAATTATTATAATTAGCATCCATGTGGCTTAGCTCAGTTTCAAGTCTTGCCAGGCGTTCCCTATTCTGAATGAGGCCCACTGCCATGGAAACACACATTAAAAACAGCACGACGCTTAAGGAAGCAGCCAGACGGATAATTTTTTTGTGCTGTATCTCCTGCTTTTTTGCCCTGTCTTTCTTTCTAAAATGCAGCACTACATCTTCTCTTTCCTGTAGTTCCTCGTTGGAGACTCCTACCTTATGATTTACCATGTAATTTTGCATCTGTTCATTTTTATCATAGTAAATATAATATCCTTCTGCCGATCGTACTTCTTCTTTATCCCACAGGAAAAAAGCTTCCATATTTTCGATAGGATCAATGATCATCAGAGTCTGATAGGGCTTTCCAAAAAACTGTTTTTGCAGGCGAATATCCTGGGTGGTGAGGAATATGCCATATCCTGGCTGGGTGTGCATCCATCCCATAAGTTCACGATCAGGAAAGTATTTATTAAGTTTTGCTTTTACTTCATTGAGAACTTCATCTGTAAGCAGTACCTTGTCTTCGGCCAGGGAGCTCTTAAACTGAATGGCTCCGTTAATAATTGCCATCTTCTCTCCGAATTCCTCTGTGTAATACCCAACAAGCGCCGCCCCTTTTTCTTCCCCCCGGTTCAGCTTAGAGTACTGGTAAAGGTAAGTATATACATAATCCTCCAGATAAATATGGATTCCTGTCGGCACCTCTCCTACGAGCTTTGCATTATCTAAAAAAGAGCGTTTCGTTTCTTCTATTTCTTCTAATTCTTCGATTTCGTCGGAAGAATCCGTTGGCCCATAAAAAAACTCACTCATATTTCATCCCCCTCGTGCATATAATTCCTATTTGAAGATATATTATCACAGTCAATTTACATTTTTTAGAAATTCATGTCGAGGGTCTTAATTTTTTTATCTTGCTTTTTCACCAAAAAAACCCAATTATCTATTTGTAATATTTACCACCGATAAACTGAAATAAATGTTTACAAAAGTGGAAAACTAAAAAATGACTATTCCCATAAAGGTGGTAATTATGTGCTGTTTCAACAAAAACAGAATCCTTCTCCAACTTACATAAATATTAATTCTCCATATCCGTTTAAGGAGTTCAGCGATGCCTTTTATCAATATTTTGCAAAAAAAATACCCCTTTATAATGGGGCTGTCATTTTATGCATCGGAACAGACCGGGCAACTGGTGACAGTTTAGGTCCTCTGATAGGATATAAATTAAGGCATCTGTCCTACCCTAATATATATGTATACGGTACATTGGAACATCCGGTTCATGCTAAGAATTTGGGTGAAACCGTTGAAATGATTCATGAAAAACATCCTAACGCTCTGGTTATTGCAATTGATGCCTGTCTTGGGAAAATGGATCATATAGGATATATTACACTGGGGGAAGGCTCAATTAAGCCGGGAGCAGGGGTTCAAAAGAATCTTCCTCCAGTCGGGGACATATTCATTACGGGAATTGTTAATTTCAGCGGATTTATGGAGATGCTCATTCTTCAAAACACCCGTTTATCTTTAGTGATGCAAATGGCAGATATCATTTCTTCCGGCATCAAATACAGCCTATGGAGATACTATCAACTGGGGAAAAAACTTTCCTAGCTTAATTAGGATAATCAATGATTTCGCCTTCCCAGGTACGGAGTTTAACACTGTTTTCTCCCCAGGAAACAATATAGTTAGGCAGTATAGGGGTTTTTCCTTTTCCTTTTGGTGCATTGACAATATAGGTAGGTACAGCTAAACCTGAAGTATAACCTCTAAGGTATTCCATGATTTCCATTCCTTTTTGAATTTTCACACTAAAATGCCCGGTGCCTACGACTGCTTTGGGATGGAAAATATAATAGGGTTTTACTCTGATTTTAAGCAATTCATGGTTTAGTTTTTTCATGATATGAATGTCGTCGTTGATTCCTCTAAGCAGTACGGCCTGGTTACCCAACACGACTCCTGCACGGCAAAGTTTGTCAGCTGCTTTTTTGGACTGCTCTGTAACTTCTAATGGATGATTGAAATGGGTATTCAGATAAATAGGTGGGAATTTGCTAAGAAGTTCGCAAAGATCATCTGTTATTCTTTGAGGCATGGTTACGGGAGTTCTGCTTCCTAAACGGACGATTTCGACATGCGGAATTTCTGAAAGCTCTGATAAAATCCAATAAAGCCTTTCATCGGAAAGAAGAAGAGCATCTCCCCCGGTGATTAAAACATCTCTTATTTCTTTATGTTCTTTTACGTATTGTATGCATTTTGCTAAATCATCTTTTGGAAGGGCTAAATCTTGCTGCCCTATGCATCGCCGCCTTTGACAATGCCTGCAATACATGGCACATTGATTGGTTACTTTTATAATCAGCCTGTCAGGATATCTTCTCGTCATCCCTTCTACTGGAGAAGTGAGCTCCTCGTTCATGGGGTCTTCTTCTCCCCCTTCTGCTAACTCTTTTATAGAAGGAATGGCTTGTTTTCTAATGGGACAAGAAGGATCGTCAGGATCCATTAAACTGGCATAATAGGGTGAAACCGCCCAGCGGTATTTTTTCCCAACCAATTCTATTTGACTTTTTTCTTCCTCTGAAAGGTTTAAGATTTTCGACAAGGTATGAATATCTGTAATTCTATTGGCAATCTGCCAGGTCCAGTCATCCCATTGTTCATCTGTCGCATTAAGAATCTTCATAATACGCTTTTTATTTTCTTGTATGTATTCTTCATTCTTAAAACCCGTCGGAATAGATTCTTGCTTGATTAAGTAATCCTCTATTCTCTCTTTTAATTCTTGAGCTCTTTCTAAAGAAATCATTCTCTTGTCTTTCTGATCCAAAGTCATTCCCCCTTCTAGTAAGTCTTATACATTCATTATATCATTTTAAAAGTAACAACTCAATATTAAATTCGAAATGTCTGTATAAAAATGTAAAATAAAAAGAACGGTTTTACCGTTCTCGTCTAAAATAATCTTTATCCATCCTTATTCAAAGAATAGATAACCTTTTTGCTTTAACTTATCTTCAATTTCATCCAATATTTTTTCACTCTTAGCCTCTATGGTATGCATATGAATTTTGTTTGTAAGGCGAAGCAAGGGAACAGTATTATTCTTTTGCATAATTTCCATGAATTCTTTTACATCTCTTCTGGATTCAATCATGAGATTCCCTGTAATTTGTCCATAGATGGGATGTTCAATAATCACATCGATGACTCTTCCTCCAAGGTCTACAATGGTAGTTAGTTCATCTTCAATTTCTTCCTTGCCGTGGCATACAGTCACAGCCCTTTTATGGGCAGGACTTTCTTCCCCATAAAAAATATATCCTCTGGCAGTAGCCATGATATTGATATTTTCCGCCCGCAAAAGCGCAATATCCTGAACAATGACTTGTCGTGTTACATTGAGCTTTTCTGCCAGATAACCTCCACTGACAGGCTTATTGGAAGACTTTAAAATTTTTATTATTTCCTGTTTTCTTTCCTCTTTGCTCATATGGACACCTTCTTTTATAAAAAAATAGGGTAAAACTACCCTACTTTTTTATTTTATACGCTTTGTCAATTCGTTTCTTAACTCTTCATAACCCGGTTTCCCAAGGAGTGCAAACATATTTTTCTTATAAGCTTCTACTCCCGGTTGGTCAAAAGGATTCACTCCCAGGATATATCCACTTATACCGCAAGCTTTTTCAAAGAAGTAGAGAAGTTTTCCAACATAATATTCATTTAATTCCGGAACATTAATTACAAGATTTGGAACTCCTCCGTCTACATGGGCAAAAAGGGTTCCTTCAAAAGCTTTCTTATTAACGAAGTCCATGGTCTTGCCAGCTAAATAGTTTAATCCGTCTAAGTCATCTTCTTCGGCTTCTAAGGTAATATCACATTTTGGCTTTTCAACATTGATTACAGTTTCAAACAGATTTCTTCTTCCGTCCTGGATATATTGTCCCATGGAGTGAAGATCTGTTGAGAAGTCCACAGATGCAGGGAAAATTCCTTTATTGTCTTTACCTTCACTTTCTCCATAAAGTTGCTTCCACCACTCAGAAATATAATGAAGGGCAGGTTCATAGTTTACCAGGATTTCGGTCTGCTTTCCTCTTTTATATAAAATATTGCGGATCAGAGCATATTGGTAAGCAGGGTTATTTTCAAAATCTTCTTGCTTGTATTCTTCCCTTGCGTCCTTTGCTCCTTCCATCAATTTATCAATATCTATTCCGCTAACTGCAATAGGCAGTAATCCTACAGGAGTTAAAACTGTAAAACGTCCTCCCACATCGTCAGGGATGATAAAAGTTTCATAGCCTTCTTCATCAGCTAATTTACGAAGGGCGCCTTTTGCTTTGTCAGTAGTTGCAAAGATTCTTTCTTTTGCACCTTCTTTACCATACTTTTCTTCTAAATATTTTTTGAAAATTCTAAATGCAATTCCAGGTTCTGTCGTAGTCCCTGACTTGGAAATCACATTAACACTGACATCTTTGCCTTCAATGAGGTCTAAAAGGTGTGTTACGTATGTACCGCTAATGTTGTTTCCAACAAAATAGATTTCTGGGGCTTGTCTTTTTTCCTTTGGAAGCATATTGTAGAAAGAATGGCTTAAGCTTTCAATCACTGCTCTGGCTCCTAAATAAGAACCACCTATACCAATTACGATAAATACATCTGAATTTTCTCTGATTTTTTGAGCAGCTTTTTTTACCCTTTCAAATTCATCTTTATCATAGTCAACCGGAAGATCGATCCATCCTAAAAAGTCATTTCCTGCTCCCGCTTTTGCATGAAGCAACTTATGAGCGCCTTCAAGCTGCCATTTTGAATACTGGATTTCCTCATTAGAAATACCTGAATTTGAATAGTCAAAAACGATATTTTTCATCTTTATCCTCCTTAAATTAAATTTAAAAAATAGATCCTCTATCACCAAATGAAATTATACCATGAGATAAAAAAACGAACCATACTAATGATTATAATTCATCTAAAGAAGCAAATATATATCCCTGATCTTTTAAATATTTAAGCATATCTCCCAAAGCTTCCGTATTGGATGAAGATACGGCATGGAGAAGAATAATAGCTCCCGGATGATGATTTTGTACGATATGCTCATAGGCAGCTTGTTTACCTGGTTGATTATTTACATCCCAGTCCTTGTATGCCATGCTCCAAAAGATGGTCTTATATCCTAAATCTTTTGTGATCTGAAGGGTTCTCTCACTATATTCTCCTGCCGGAGGTCTAAAGTATAAGGGCATAGAAGTACCGGTTATTTCTTCAAAATATCTGGCCGTTTCAAGGATTTCATATTCTACTTCTTCATCTGTTTTATCTGGAAGACTGGGATGGGTGACAGAATGATTTCCAACGATATGGCCTTCATTCACCATCCTTTTAATCAAATCCGGCTGACTTTTGATATATGGCTTTGTTACAAAAAAAGCTGCCTGTACATTATGTTCTTTCAGGATATCCAATATCTTGGAGGTGTAGCCGTTCTCATAACCTTCATCAAAGGTAAGGTAAACCCTTTTTTCATTCGTATTACCTAAATAATAAGCATCATATTTTGTAAGATCTATTTCGCTTTGAGCTCCTGGAGGAAGGTGGTCTGAGTTTCTCTTAAACCACCAGGCCTTTTTGGCATTGGGAAGAGAAGCGCTACGCTGGTCTGATTTCGGCTTTGTTTTTTGCTCCACCTTTTGCTCCGCTTGCTGTTCTTTAGAAGTATCTTTGGCTTCATCTTTTTGCTCTTCTTTTGCATTTTCTTTTGGTTCTTCTGTTATTTGGGCTTGTACTACTTCTTTTTGGTCTTCTTGTTCTTCCTTCCTTTCTTCTTCATTGACTGACTCGTCTTCATCCCTTGTGACAGCTTCTTCTAAACGCTGTTCTACAGCCGCTTCAACTTCAGGAGTTTCATTGGAATTTGAAATAGAAGAAGAATCAGAAGCACATCCTGCTAAAATCGTACCAATAAGAATAAGCGTTAAAACACTTTTTATATTCATTGTATCTTCCTCTCGATTTTATCTTTAGATCCGTTATCCAAACAGATTCCTATATATAATAACATAACTAATGAATTTGATACATCATTTGTTGAAAATTATTGAAAAAACCAACTCTTTCGAGTTGGTTTACAATATTGGACTCTCATGGCGAGCCTTCAGTCTTTCCCATCTTCTATCCACTTCATCTTGTATGCTTTGCACGATGTCCGCATATTCTGGTTTTGCCAGATGTTTGGTACGTCCCATCATTTTAAGCCAATCAATCACTGGGATTTTCTTATTGCGTTCTTCTGGATTGTAAGTGATGGTTGTAATGCCTTCTTCTATTTCATAGAGTGGATGATAACAGCAGTTTACTGCTGCATCAATTACACTTCTTTCGTATCTTGGATTATCATTCCAGTTCAGAGGGCAAGCAGAAAGGGCTTTTATGAAGGCTAAGCCGTATTCATTGGCATATTTTTGAGCCTTTGCCGCTTTTTTAATAAAGTCTGTCGGATTGCTTTCTGCAACCGTTGCAACATATGGAATGTTGGTCGCAGCAAAAATCTGCGGCGTATCTTTATGGAAAGTCGCTTTTCCTGCCTGCGCTTTTCCTACATGGGATGTAGAACTTCTTGCACCTAATGGAGTGGTATAGGATAATTGATATCCTGTGTTCATATATCCGCCATTGTCATATTCCATAATGATCATTCTGTGATTTCTAAGGGCTGCACCAATAGCAGGACCAATACCGATATCAAGGCCCCCGTCTCCACTGATCATGATGAACGTGAAGTTATCGCCCTTAGGCAATTCTCCTCTTCTTTGTCTTTCATGGAACATTTCTACCAAGCCGGAAAGAGTCGCTGCACCATTTTGGAACAGGTTGTGAATAAAGGTCACTCTAAAGGAAGACTTAGGATATGGAGAAGTTACAACAAATCCACAGCCTGTTTGGAATAACAGTACAACTTCTCCTTCGATTCCTCTAAGCAGCATATTCACGTTAACAGGTATACCACATCCAGGGCAAGCGCCATGACCTGCTACCCATCGTTTGGGCATTCTGGTGGAATCTTTTACGATTCCTCCTTTAGCAATCATTTTACCAGTCGCTTCGTCCACAGTAACACTTGTTACTCCAGGACGTACCTTATCTCCTACAAGGGGTTCAAAGTATTTTGGCGGCTCATAACCTTCTTTACCTTTATAGTGTCCAAAATAATCAAAACGCTTTTCAACTTTTCCTTTTTGAGCGATGTCGTATGCACGGTTTAACATATCTATGCCGTCTTCCATATAGAAGTCTCTTCCGCTTAATCCATAGACCAAGCTTGCTACTTCGATATTGGCTTTATAATCCTGAAGGGTTGCTTTTAATTCAAGACTCATATTGCCCCCTTCTGCCCCGTAACTGTCTTGCCTGTCAGCTACGACAATCGCTTTTACATTTTTGCATAAATCATAGAGTTCTTTTTTGGGGAAGGGGCGAAGTACGCTGCTTGTAAATACCCCTACCTTTTTACCTTCTTCTCTTAGCTTGTCCACTGCCAGCCTTGCAGTATCATAGCTGGAGCCCAGAACGAAAAGGGCGGCTTCTGCATCTTCCATCATATATCCCTCAACCATACTGTATGTACGGCCGGTAAATTCTCCATATTCTTTAAATACCTCAGGAATGACCTTTCTTGCTTCTTCCATCGCCAAATGAAGCTGATACTTATTGTTCAATAAGTCCGGTTCATTCATATAACAACCGATGCTGACAGGATGCTCTTTATCCAAAGCATGGTACTCAAGCTCCAGTTTCCCGACAAAATCCTGAACATCTTTGTCATGAGCTACAATTTGCACTTTTCGTTTTTGGTGGCTTGTGAAAAATCCATCAAACGCTACAATAATAGGTAATTTAACTTTTTCCGCAATTTTAAGGGCACAGATGTTAAAATCATATACTCTTTGAGGATCCTTTGCAAAAAGAATAATCCAACCTGTATTTAAAGCATACATAATATCGCTGTGGTCTCCCTTAATGGAAAGAGGACCGGATACAGTTCTGCAGCCCACATTTAAAACCATGGGAAAACGGGTTCCCGATTGAACCGGAAGTTGCTCTAATGAATACAAGAGTCCATTGGCAGAAGTCGCATTAAATACTCTTCCACCACCTGTTGATGCTCCATAGCAAATACCTGCCGCTCCATGTTCTCCATCAGCAGGAATCATGACAACATCATGTTCTCCTTCTGCTTTTAAGAGGTCTAAGTGCTCTGGGATCTGGGTTGAAGGAGTGATTGGATAATACCCCATGACATGATAGTTGATTTGCTTTGCTGCATAGGCCGCCAATTCGTTTCCACTTTCAAATACAACTTTTTGTTCTACCATATGATCGCCTCCTATCTCAGTTCATTGGTTGTATAAGATTCGGAACGCATCCAGGAGTTTGGTCCTACATCTTCAAATTCCATTTTATCTACTAATAGTTCTTGGTTACGCACATGATTCTTCCAAATGTCTACTTCTCTTTCCAGACCTGCTGTTAAGGCGTCTGTAGGACACGCTTCTACACAGCGCAGGCAGCCTTTGCAATGATGATAATCTGGGCCTAAATTAATCATGGAAGGTTTGCCTTTATATTCTCCCGGGACAAATTGATACACCATATCAGGGCAAGTGGAATCGCACATGCCGCAGTTAATGCATGCTTCTTTTTTAAATACCGGGATATAGCCCTCACGGCTTCCTGACAAGTCATTGTTAATCGTACTGCCATAATGAGGATTGATCCCTCCGATGGGCGCATTGTCGTAACCCCATTCTCTTTTTACTTCACTGTATTCCTGATAAGGATATTTCCCATCGTCTTCATACTTTTTCACAACAATATTGTTATATCCCTTATCAATTCCCTCTAAGTTTGCCTGCAGGGCTGCAGGATATTTTTTACCCAGGGTATCTTTTACAAGCTCTTTCAGATCTTCTACTGGTATAAATCCCGATGCTTTGGCCATAGCACCCAGCATGATCATATTCACCCTTGTCTTTGCTTCTATGGCAAGTCTTAAGGCATCTACACACACCAGAGTGCCGGCATGCATTTTAAGCCTATCGCGAATTACATCAGGATCTTCATCAGTATTCACCACAACAATTGTGTCAGGGCCTACCCCCTGCATCACAGGAATTTTCCCTGCCAGTCTTTCATGGAAAAGTCCCAGTAGATGGGGAGTTTCTACCGGACTGTTGATTCTAATCTCCTGGCTTGGGTCTGCCCAACGAACAAATGCTTTAACAGGTGTTCCCCTTTTTTCTGAACCGTAGCTTGCAAAGCTGGAACTGTTAAGTCCTAAGTAAATGGCCCCCAGCTCTCCTAAAATCTTTCCGCTAAGATTCGCCCCTAAACCTCCAATGCTTTCTAGCCTTATTTCATAAAAGCCATGTTCATTCGTTATGGGTAATTTCACCTTCGCAGTCTCCATAAGCTTCCTCCTTGAGATTCGACGTATTTCAACTAGTCATTGGTTAATAAGGTTTACTGCATTCTTTTGCTTCTATTATGATCATTGATTTATAAATTTATACTCTTTTTTTCTTCTCTGGAAAACTGCCTGATAATCCATTCAATTTCCTTGTCATTAAGTTCATTCCCTGCAGAATCTTTTGTCCCTTTTTGATCAGATAATGGATCATGCATATACAACGGTTCTGTCTTTTCTTCCTTAAGAATCTCTGAGGCAAGCGGAATCTTATGCAAGCCCGGAATGTATGAATTGTCAAGATATTCCTCTAATTGAGCAAAAAGAATGCGTTTTCTTTCTTGCAGTGAAAAGAGTGTTTCGAGCAAAACTAAAATAATAAAAGCTCCGGTACTTAATATGAGGGGGTAAAAAGCATTGTCCATCTGGCCATTGACTAAAATAAAAGTCCCCAATAAACCTAAAAACAGAGAAAGAATTTCTGATTTTGATATAAACTGTTCCCAATAATATATAGGAATGAAGAATATTTTTTGCTTGTAATAGTTTGCTTTAATCACTGCTTCTGTATTAATTTCTCCCTGCCCTTTTTCATTGTAAAACTTACATGTTTTAATGATATGGTCCAGTACAGGGTCTTTTGACAGTCTCCTGTTTTCTTTCATCCATTTTTTCAGGGCTTTTTGAAAATAGCGTATACGAATCCCAAGAAATAATAAACTGAGCAGTCCAATGCCAAAAAATATTACTACAGCGGTTTGCAGGATCCATGTGATTTGTTCATAATTTGAAAACTTCATACAAACACTCCTTCCATTTTTTTACATATATAATTTATTATACATGGGCAATTGTAATTGTCAAATACTTACAATCAATGTAATAAAAAAACCTGCAAAAGCTTGCAGGCATCTCATTATAAACAACAAATAAATAAAAAAGGACAACTATGTAGTTTGTCCTTTACAAAAGTTTATATGCTTTTTAATATTTCTAAAATCATTTCATTGGAGTTTTTTGCGGCTTCTTTAACAAATTCCTGAAAGTTCACATCTGCGCTATGATCCGCTTTATCAGAAATAGAACGTATAATGACAAAGGGAATTTTGTTAAGATAGCAAGCATGAGCAATAGCTGCTCCTTCCATCTCTGCACAGTAGGCATTAAAATTGTCCCATATGGTCTGCTTTTGCTTTAAACTGGAAATAAACTGATCCCCACTGGCAACCCGGCCTACATATACATTGGGCTTTGAAGGAAGATTCTTGGCACATTGACTGGCTAATTCTATAAGCTTACTATCTCCCTTAAAAAAGCTCTCGTCCATTCTTGGAATTGTTCCCAGTGGATCTCCAAAAACAGAGGTATCAAAATCATGCTGTACGCAGTCGCTGGAGATAACAATATCCCCTATATCTAATTTCTCATAGATTGCTCCGGCTACACCTGTGTTGATGATGTATTGAGCATGAAAATGATCGATCAAAGCCTGGGTACAGATGGCTGCATTGACCTTGCCTATGCCGCATCTTACTAATATGACTTCCTTTCCTTCCAATGTCCCCTGATAAAAATCCATTCCTGCTATTTGCTTTAATTCTTTGTTTTGCATTTGGTTTCTAAGAATCGTAACTTCTTCTTCCATCGCACCGATAATTCCTATTTTACTCATTGCTTCTCTCCTTTGTTTTTTATCTCATTTTATCATATTTTTTAGTACTCAACACAAGAAACTAAAGAGACCTCTTCTGCTTTTTAACGAATAAGAGGACTAAGCCCCACAGGAATGGGGATGCCTCCTGCCCCATCCTTTCCTAAAGGCACATTAAAACCTAACGTATGAAATGTGCTGTTTACCGTAATGGTTCCGGGACCTCCTGGTGCTTTAACATAGCTTAAATATTCTCTCATAGTTAAATTACCTTCGGGAGTAATATTAACGGATACAATGACTTCATAAATACCAGACTCAAAGGAATCGAAAATAATCAAAATGGATTCATTTGCAATATCGGCATTTTTACTTAGGATACACTCATTTAAAGGCGTTTTTTCTCCCGATGGATCTATTTTAAGAAGTGTAATGTCCTTGATAGCCGGGTTATTATAAGTCAGATTTATCCCGTTAAAATCAGCATCCATGGTAAGTTCTGCTCCTGGAAGAGCTTTCCTCCTCGGAGTCTCAATCCTAAATCTAAGTCTTATTAAAGCACTTTCTGGATAAAGGTGTCCATAGTAGTCCATGGGCTCAAATGAAAGATCATAGACATACACTGGACATTCTTTTGTTAATATATCCTCTTCAACCTCAACCAATTGGTCGTTTACCCTTTTTTGAACCTTTTTATACACTCTTAGCCTCAACTTGGTTTCTCCTGCTGCCACACCTTTTATATCCCTATTGGACAGGACTTGTGCAATATCAAGATCAGCTGATGTGTATTCTACATTGACCCCTTCTGGTACTTCTACGAGATTCAACAAAGAAAGAGGCTTTTGCTTATCTTTTAAAAGATAGATCCCTTCTAAGGTATGGGATATGGTATATTCTTGATGAATCAATTTAACATCTGAAGAGAATGGCCTATTTTCTTTTGCAATTAAACTTGAATGCTTAATCGTTTGGGCAGATGCATGAGAAACGCATATCCATTGAAGCAATACAATGAAGGTGAAAAAAAGGCTCTTTGGCCGTCTTATCTTCATTTATATCCCTTCCATTAATTTCTATTTGCTTTGTCTTAGTATATATCCTTTTTTTAAAAAACTCAATGATTTCTTAATAACAGGCAAAAAAATATAGGGCAATATCTACCCTATGACTGGTATTCACCTATTTTTCTAAATTTATCATATCTGTTTTGGATTAAATCTTCTATGGATTGGTTTTTTACTTCTTTTAAGCCTTTTATAATGTATTTCTTAATTTCCTTGCTCATTTTTTCCATATCTTTATGGGCGCCTCCCAAGGGTTCAGGAACGACCTCATCAATGATTTTAAAGCTCATTAAATCCTGTGCGGTAATCTTCATAATTTCTGCTGCCTCTTTGGCTTTGGAACTGTCCTTCCATAAAATTGCCGCAAAGCCTTCCGGAGATAACACAGAATAAACAGCATACTCAAGCATATATATTTTATCTCCTACACCAAGAGCCAGGGCCCCGCCGCTTCCCCCTTCGCCTATGACAATCGAAATAATAGGGGTTTTTAATCTCGACATCTCCAATAAATTCCGTGCAATGGCTTCCCCTTGTCCCCGCTCTTCTGCTCCAATGCCACAGAAGGCCCCAGCAGTATCAATAAAGCAAATAACGGGACGATGGAACTTTTCTGCCTGCTTCATGAGTCTTAAGGCTTTTCTGTACCCTTCCGGATGGGGCATTCCAAAATTTCTTTTGATATTTTCTTTCGTGTCCCTTCCTTTTTGATGGCCAATGACGGTGACAGGATGGCCTTCTAAGGTGGCAATTCCTCCTACAATAGCAAAGTCTTCCCGAAAACTTCTGTCTCCATGAAGTTCTATAAAGTCTTCAAATATTCTTCCTATATAATCAAGGCTTGTAGGTCTTCCAGAATGTCTGGCTAAATTCACTTTATCCCAGGGAGAAAGATTGCTGTAGGCTTCTTTTCTGAGTTCAGTGATTTTATCCTCAATGCTTTTGATTTCTTTTGATAAGTCCACACCGTGCAGATTAGAAAATTCCTTTAAAGCTTCCAGTTGCTTTTCTAATTCCTCAAGGTTTTTTTCTATGTCTGTCATTAGCCTACCTCCTTATGAAGGCGCAAAAGTTTGCCCAGGGTTTCTTTTAAATGATCTCTTGGTATAATTTCATCAATAAGTCCATGCTCTAATAAAAATTCCGATTTTTGAAATCCCTCAGGCAGTTTTTGCTTGATGGTCTGCTCTATAACTCTGGGGCCTGCAAACCCAATCAGTGCTCCCGGTTCTGCCAAAATAATATCCCCTAACATTGCAAAGCTTGCTGTTACACCTCCTGTTGTGGGATCCGTCAATACAGAAATGTATAAAAGTCCCTCTTCGTCATGCTTTGCAATGGCTGCGCTGGTCTTTGCCATCTGCATCAGAGAAAAAATCCCCTCTTGCATTCTGGCGCCTCCGGAAGTGGAAAAAATGACTACCGGCAATTTTCTTTTAGTCGCTTCTTCTACTGCTCTTGTGATTTTTTCTCCTACAACAGAACCCATACTCCCCATTAAAAAATGACTGTCCATCACTGCAATAACCGTTTCCTCACCGCAGATTTTTCCTGTTCCTGTAACCACTGCTTCACTAAGCTTAGCTTTTTCCTGCTGTTCTGAAATCTTTTTTTCATAATTAGGAAAGCTAAGGGGATTTAAGGTAGATAAATTCTGATTAAATTCCCTGAATGTGCCTTCATCTATAATCAAATCCATTCTTTCTCTTGCAGTCATTCTGAAATGATATCCACAATGAGGGCATACTTTCTTATTGGATTCGAGATCTTTTTTATACACAATTTGCTCGCAGGCAGTACACTTAATCCACATTCCATCGGGGATATTGGGAGTGGGCGGCTTTTCATAAAGAGGGGAGGATGTGGTTACATATTTGGTTTTCTTAAAAAATCCTTTCAGCACTGTATTCACCACCTTCTAGCAATTACGCTCTGCCTAAACTAAAGTGCTTTTCAATAAAACTGGTGTCAATATTGCCTTTTTCAAAATCCTCTGTATGAAGAATCTGAAAAAGAAAGTCAATATTGGTATCCATGCCTTCAATGATGAATTCTCCTAAAGCACATTTCATCTTAGTAATTGCCTCTTCTCTGTCTTTGCCGTGTGCAATGAGTTTCGCAATCATGGAATCATAGGTTGGAGGAACCCTGTATCCTTCATAAAGGGCGCTTTCTACCCGAATGCCAAAACCTCCGGGAAAGTGAAGACCTTTGACTGTGCCGGGAGAAGGCATAAAGCCCTTACCTGGGCTTTCTGCATTGATTCTGCACTCTATGGCATGCCCTCGTATTGAAATATCTTCCTGAGTAAAAGAAAGAGGAAGTCCTCCGGCAATTCTGATCTGTTCCTTTACAATATCAATCCCGGTGATCATTTCTGTTACAGGATGTTCTACCTGAATTCTTGTATTCATTTCTATGAAGTAATAATTCCCGTTCTTATCCAGCAGAAATTCTATGGTGCCTGCATTTTTATACCCAATGGATTTGGCTGCTAAAACGGCATCTCTTCCCATTCTTCCTCTGAGTTCCGGGCTAAGAGCTATAGAGGGGGCTTCTTCTATGACTTTTTGGTGCCTTCGCTGAATGGAGCAGTCTCTCTCTCCCAAATGGACCACATTACCAAAGGAATCTCCCAAAATCTGAAATTCTATATGTCTTGGATTTTCTATGAATTTCTCTATATACATGGTATCATCCCCAAAGGATGCCTTGGCTTCAGATTTTGCAGTATTAAAGGCTTTTATAAATTCTTCTTTGGTATAGGCGAGTCTCATACCTTTACCTCCGCCGCCAGCGGAAGCCTTGATCATAACAGGATATCCTATTTTTTCAGCAATCTTAAGGGCTTCTTCTAAATCTCCTACGGCTCCACTTGATCCCGGAACAACGGGTACTCCTGCTTTTAACATAGTTTCCCTTGCCTTTGACTTATTGCCCATAAGATCAATCATGTGCGCATCAGGTCCGATAAAAACGATATTGCACTGCTCGCACATTTCTGCAAATTTACTGTTTTCCGATAAAAAACCAAAACCCGGGTGAATGGCCTGAGCCCCTGTAAGAATGGTGGCACTTATGATATTCTCCATGTTAAGATAACTGTCTTTTCCCTTAGGCGGTCCAACACAGACCGCTTCGTCCGCCATCTGAACATGGAGGGCATCTTGATCCATTGTTGAATAAATTGCCACCGTTTCTATGCCCATTTCTCTGCAGGCTCTGATAATCCTTACAGCGATTTCTCCTCTGTTGGCAATTAAAATTCTGTTAAACATACGCTCCCCCTTTCGGGTTTACCCAATGGCGAAGGTAAGCTCGGCTTCGCAGACTTTTTTATCTCCTACGAAAGCTTTTGCACTACCGATTCCAATGGGTCCTCTTCTTTTTATGATTTCTACTTCTAACCTTAGGGTATCTCCTGGAACTACCTTTTCTCTAAAACGAGCTTTTTCAATCCCTCCAAAGTACGCAATCTTTCCCTTCAACTCCTCAAGGGAAAGAAGGCATACGGCGCCCACCTGTGCCAGTGCCTCTATAATAAGAACTCCTGGCATGACAGGCTCTAAAGGGAAATGGCCCGCAAAAAAATATTCATTCATCGTCACGTTCTTATATCCCACAGCTTTAATTCCTGGTTCCAGGTCTTCAATTTTGTCAATCAGTAAAAAAGGGTATCTGTGGGGAATAATCTCCTGTATCTGTTTAATGTTTAACATATTAACACCCACCCTTTATTCTAAATAGGGGTTGATTGTACTCTACCATTTCTTCATTTTGTACAAAGATTTCTACGATTTCTCCGTCCACATCTGACTCAATTTCATTCATCAGTTTCATAGCTTCAATAATGCAGAGCACATCTCCTTTTTTGACCTTGTCTCCAAGGCTTACAAAGGGTTTCGCTCCCGGAGCTGGTGCACTATAGAAAGTTCCAACGATCGGAGAACATACTAAGGTACCTTCTTTTTCTTCTGTTTTAGAAGAAGGCTCTTCGGTCTTTTCTGCTGTTTTAGGCGCTGCTGCTTCTGTCACTGGCTGAACTTTTGGCTCGGCGGCAGCAACAGCCACGACTTCTTTTTCTTTCTTCATCTTGATTTTTATGCCTTCTTCTTCTATTTCAAGATGGGTTAAATTGGTTTCATCCATTGCTTTCATTAATTGTTCAATTGCTTTGTAATCCATAGGAACCTCCTTTAATCCACATATTTTTTAAACAACAAGGAGGCATTGTGTCCTCCAAATCCAAGGGAATTCGACAGAGCATATTGGATCTCTTGCTTTCTTCCTATATTGGGTACATAGTCCAGATCGCATTCCGGATCAGGCTTTTTGTATCCAATGGTTGGAGGAATAAATCCTTCTTCTATAGCTTTCACACAGACAATGCCTTCAATAGCCCCCGCTGCACCAAGCAAATGGCCAGTCATGGATTTGGTTGAACTGATGGCTACATTTTGGGCAGCTTCTTTAAAGGCAAGTTTAATGGCTGCAGTTTCAAATTTATCATTAAGGGGTGTGCTGGTGCCGTGAGCATTAATATAGGCAACTTCTTCTGGCTTTACGCCCCCTTCATCCATGGCTTCTATCATGGCTCTTGCTGCTCCATCGCCTTCAGGATCCGGAGATGTAATATGGTAAGCATCACAGGTTGCACCATAGCCTACGATTTCGGCATAAATCTTAGCCCCTCTTTTTAAAGCATGTTCTAAGGATTCTAAAATCAAAATTCCTGCCCCTTCTCCCATAACAAAACCGTTTCTTTCTGCATCAAAGGGGATAGAAGCACGCTTTTTATCATGAGTTGTATTAAGGGCCTGCAGGGTTGAAAATCCAGCAACGGATAGGGGGGTTATGCTGGCTTCTGCGCCTCCGGCAATGATTACATCTGCTCTTCCCTTTTGAATGGTATTAAAAGCTTCTCCAATGGCATGACTTCCTGTGGCACAGGCAGTAACCACCGTTGAGCAAATTCCTTTTGCACCAAATTGAATGGCAATATTTCCTGCTGCCATATTTCCTATAATCATGGGAATTAAAAGAGGAGAAACTCTTTTTGGACCTTTTGCAAGCAGTTTTTCATGTTCTTTTTCGATGGTACCAATGCCGCCAATGCCAGAACCTACGATCACGCCAAATCTTTCTTTATCAAGAGATTCCAGATCAAGTTTCGAATCGTTAAGCGCCATCTTAGCTGAGGCAACGGCATACTGACTGTATAAATCCATTCTTCTTGCTTCTTTTTTGTCCATGTATAAAGCAGGATCAAAATTCTTTACTTCTGCCGCCAGCTTTACTTCGAAATTTTCAGTATCAAAACGGGTAATTTCATCTATGCCACACTGACCGTTTTTTATATTTTCCCAAAAAGTATTCAAATCATTTCCCAGGGGGGTCACACATCCCATTCCTGTAATAACTACTCTTTTCCCCATAATTTACCTCCATTCTAAAGGCTGCCCATTGCCAAGCCGCCATCTACACAAATGATCTGTCCTGTAATATAGCCTGCTTCCTCAGAGGATAGAAATCCTACGATACTGGCTACGTCTTTGCTGCTTCCTATTCTGCCTAAGGGGATGGCTTTAAGGATCGCTTCCTTGTGTTTGTCTGAAAGGCTACTGGTCATTTCGGTTTCTATAAAGCCCGGCGCAATGGCGTTTACCGTAATGCCTCTTAGAGCCAGTTCCTTGGCTGCTGATTTTGTGATTCCGAAAATTCCTGCCTTAGAAGCCGCATAATTGGTTTGACCGATATTCCCCATAAGGCCTATGATGGAGGATATGTTGATGATTTTGCCACTTTTTTGCTTGATCATGATTTTGGAAGCATGTTTTATGCAGTTAAATACCCCTTTTAAATTGATTCTGATCACTTCATCAAACTCTTCTTCTTTCATCCGAAGCATGAGGTTGTCTCGGATGATTCCTGCATTGTTTACAAGTACATCTATGGAACCCATTGCTTCCACAGTTTTATTGATGAGTTTTTCGGACTCTTCAAAGGAACCTACATCGGCTTTAACCGCCAAGGCTTTTACTCCTTTTTCTTCTATTTCCTCTACAGTTTTTTGAGCTGCCTCATCATTGCTTAGATAACTGAATACAATATTCATGCCCTTTTGTGCCAGGTATAAGGCGATTTCTCTGCCAATTCCTCTGCTGCCGCCGGTGATTAAAGCGGTTTTTCTTTTTCCCATAATTACCTCCTGATGGTTTCTAACGTTTTCTCTAAAGATTTCATATCTTCCACATTACATACGGTAACAGAACGGTTGATTTTCTTCACAAAACCACTTAATACTTTTCCTGGTCCCAGTTCTATAAATGTATCCACTCCATCTTCTATCATCCTGTAAATGCTCTGTTCCCAAAGAACAGAACTCATAACCTGCTTCTTTAGGAGGATCTTTACGTCCTCTTTTGTTACATAATCTCCATGAACATTGCTGATGACAGGAATCTTTGGTTCCTTAAATGCTATATTTTCTAATTCTTTTTCTAATTTTTCAGCCGCTGGCAGAAGCATTGAAGTATGGAAAGGGCCGCTCACAGAAAGGGGCAAAACCTTTTTGGCTCCTGCAGCTTTTAACCTTTCTTCGGCAAGCTTTAAGGCTTCTACTTCTCCTCCTATAACAATTTGTCCAGGGCAGTTAAAATTAGCTGCTTCCACAATCCCTTCAGAAATAGTCTTAAGGACTGCTTCCACTTCTTTTTTGCCAAGTCCTAAAACGGCACACATTCCTCCAACTCCAACAGGTACGGCTTCTTCCATGTATTGTCCTCTTTTTCGAACGAGTCTTACAGCATCTTTAAAATCTAACATACCTCCTGCCACCAGGGCTGAATATTCTCCTAAACTAAGGCCTGCTACAACAGAAGGTGTTATTTCTTTTTCAATTGCCTTTAGGGCTGCTATATTAACCGTTAATATTGCTGGCTGGGTATATTGTGTCTGATTGATTTTGCCTTGCGAATCTTTAAAGCAAAGTTCTTTTATATCAAAGTCCAGGACTTCTCTGGCCATTTCAAAGACTTCATTGCATTCTTTGATATTCTCTGCCAGGTCTTTCCCCATACCAATGTATTGGGAACCTTGACCGGCAAATATAAATGCAGCTTTCATGGTATTCCTCCTAGTAAACATTTATAAAATGAGCAGTAACCTTAAAAGTTTTATGAAAGAATATCCTGGGCATTGCGGATAATTTCCCTGGCTTCTTTAAACATTTCCTGAATGATTTCAGAACAGGTCTGTTCTTTTGTAATCATGCCTGAAATTTGGCCTGCCATAACAGAGCCCCAATCTATATCCCCTTCTTTTGCCGCCCGCGGGAGGGCTCCTTTACCCAATTCTTCGTATTGCTCCAAAGGAGCAGCCATCTTTTCTAATTTCAGAAGTTCTCTGGCCAATTGGTTTCTTAAAATTCTCACGGGATGTCCTGTTGGCCTTCCTGTTACTACCGTATCGATATCGCTGGCTTTTAGAACTCTTTCTTTATAAGCTGGATGCACCCTACATTCCTTTGCTACTAAAAATCTTGTACCTACCTGTACTCCCACTGCTCCAAGCATCAGTGCTGCAGCAAGTCCTCTGCCGTCCCCTATACCCCCTGCTCCGATCACAGGGATACTTACTGCATCCACCACTTGGGGAAGCAGTGCCATAGTAGTGAGTTCCCCTATATGACCTCCCGATTCACAGCCTTCTGCAATCACTGCATCGGCGCCACAGCGCTCCATTCTTTTGGCTAAAGCCACAGAAGGCACCACAGGAATGACCTTTATACCGTTTTCTTTCCACATATCCATGTACTTGCCGGGATTTCCTGCTCCTGTTGTGACAACCCTTACCCCTTCTTCACAAACCAGATACGCCACTTCCTCTGCATTATCACTAAGAAGCATCACATTGACACCAAAAGGTTTATCTGTTAATGCTTTAGTTTTTCTAATTTCCTCTCTTACATAAGATGTTGGCGCATTGGCTGCAGCAATAATCCCAAGTCCTCCTGCATTTGAAACCGCAGAAGCTAAACTATGGTCTGCAATCCAGGCCATTCCCCCTTGAATAATAGGATATTCGACCCCTATCTCTTTCCAAAAATTATGCATGATTAAACCTCCTAGAAGAAAAGTCAGATGTATTCATCTGACCTTTTATTCTTGTTTATCTTGTTTGGACTCAATGTAATTTACCGCATCCTGCACTGTTTTGATGTTTTCCATATCTTCAGTGGGGATTTCTAAATCAAATGCTTCTTCTAAAGCCATAACAATCTGGAATAAGTCCAGGGAATCTGCATCTAAGTCTTCCTGGAAATTAGATTCTAATTTAATTTCATTTTTATCTATACCTAATTGCTCTACGATGATTTCTTGGATTTTTTCAAAAATCATGATAATTCCTCCTTGTTTTTTCATTTATTCCATTGAAGAAGTGCCGACCCCCAGGTCAGGCCCCCTCCAAATCCTACTAAAACCAATAAGTCACCTTTTTTTAGAAGCCCATTTTGATTCATTTCATCCAGGGCAAGAGGCACGCTTCCGGCGCAGGTATTGCCATAACGTTCTATGTTTTTATAAAACTTTTCAATGTCGATATTCATTTTTTTAGAAATGACTTCCATCATTCGTGCATTGGCCTGATGAAGTACATAATATTTAATATGATCTTTTGTATAAGAAGAATGTTTGAGTGCTTCTTCTATACATTTTGGAGCAATGGTTGTTGCAAAACGAAAGACTTCTTTTCCATTCATAGACACTACTGACTTAGGTAAGTTAACTTCCGAGCTAAAAGGATTGCTATTCCCCACAGCAGGACAAGTTAAAAGCGTATCTCCTCTGCCGTCAGAACCTGTATAAACAGACAGGATCCCTTTGTTTTGGCTTTTTTGCAGTATGGCAGCTCCTGCCCCGTCTCCAAATAAAACACAAGTACTCCTGTCAGACCAATCCAATATTTTTGAATAAACATCTGCTCCAATGATTAAGGCTGTATTGCTTTGTCCTGTTCGAATAAATTGAAAGCCTATATTAAGGGCATATATAAATCCCGCACAAGCTGCCGATACATCAAAGCAAGTAGCATTATGGGCTTTTATTTCTTTTTGAACAAGACAAGCTGTAGAGGGCATAAAGTAGTCTGGGGTCATGGTTGCCACTACGATTAAATCTATGTCTTCTGGAGATATCCCTGCATCTTCAATAGCCCTTTTGGCGGCACTGGAAGCCAGGTTGGCTGTAGTTTCTCCCTTTACGATTCTTCTTTCTTTTATGCCGGTTCGGCTGGAAATCCATTCATCACTGGTGTCTACGATATTGGATAAATGATCATTGGTTATAATCTGGTCCGGAACAGAACTCCCTGTTCCAATGATTTGGACTTCATTCATTTTGGGACTCCTTTATTTCATTAAGATGATAATGCCGTTTTAAAAACTCACTTAATTGTTCAAGAGATTTTACTAATATCTCTTCATCTTCCAAATCTAACCCTTCTACCATGGCATGAATCATATCCATATGAAACTTTTCATGAACTCTATAAGCCAATTTTCCCTTTTTCGTCAGGCTGATTTGGACAATCCTCCTGTCATCCTCAACCCGTTGTCTTTCTACATACCCTTTTTTTACTAGTCTGTTGATTGCAGTGGTCAAAGTGCCTACAGTAATTTTTAAATCCTGGGCAACTTCCGACATAGTTCTTGGATGATACATTCCGATGGCTTCTATGGTATGCATTTCTGTAACCGATAAATCGTTGAAAGCTCCTTTTTTTAAAGCAGTTTGTTCGATGGTTAATATATCGTTAAATATATCTACCATCAGATGGTTTAGGACTTCTCTTAGTTTTTCCATACTGTAGCACCTCAAGTTTTTTGATACTCAAATATTTTGATAATCAAAGTATATATAAAAAAATTATTTTTGTCAATAAAAAAATTTCCATTTTGATCCTGATTCACATTCCAATCTTTGATTGTATGATAAGACATGAGTTGTGAAATGCTAATTAAAGAAAGGACTATTATTTTTTAAAAGGAGGCTTAATACATGTTTCATAGTAATCCAGAAGAAAATGAAGCTCTAAAAAATAGAAGCGGTGCTGATCAGACTTCCGATGAAAACAAAAGAAGAATCGAGCAATTGGAAAACCTTGTTGAAGCTCATACAAGAACTGAACGCCATTTAGAACAACATGCAGACATTGCATCAGAAGAACAAATTCGCCGTGCAAAAGAATTACAGGAAATCAGAGAAAAAGAAATTGAGAAATTAGAAGATATTATTGCTTACGGAGAAAATGCCAATAATGATGAACTGGAAAATCTAAAAAAGAATTATGAGTATACAGAAGGATACCTTCGTCATAATGCGGACCATATGGACCCGGAAACCTTAAAGAATACTAAAGAAAAACAGGAACACAGAAGAGAACAGATTGATTTCTTAGAATAACATTCAAAAAATAAGTACCAGCTTTTTCGCATTTTTTCCATGCAAAAAAGCTGGTACCTTTTTATAGCAATTCTTTTGCTTTTTCAATATATTCCTTTGTCTTTTCCGTCATATTGACTTTCTCAAGAGCAATCTTATTAATTTCTTCTAACTCTTTTTCTACTTCTATTACTCTTTCAAGGTAAGGCTTTGCTGCTTCTTGGTCCCCCTGGCCGATATAATACTCTGCTACTGCAAAATAGGCTTGAGCGAGTTCCTGATATCTTCCTTCATACATAGGATTGAGGTTCTTTGCATTTTCTACTACAGCTAATCCTTGTTCTATTTCCCCTTTTTGAAACAGAGTCTGGGCATACTGCATGGATATATAAGGGTTATAGGGTTCCAGTTTATAAACCTTTTCATAGAGTGCTGTCTGTTTTTGCTCTACAAGCCCAATTTGCTCAGGATCATTTTGCTCTACTATATCGTAAAGATACCCATATAAGGTGCTTAAATCATATAATAAGTCGCCATCCTGAGGATCTCCTTCCCGCAGCATATAATCTGCATTCCATCCATTAAGATCCACAGCTTTTTCCATATATTCAACAGCGTCCAATACATCATTGGCATTAGCATCTTCTTTTCTTATGATCGCAGTTGCCTTTACAGCATAATTTCTGCTGATCTGCCAAGAAATCGGAAAAGCAATAAAAATCACTCCAAGTGCTAATGGGATCCAGGAACTAATCGTAAAATTAAGATCTCCTCTTTTCTTTAATCCTGCCATAGCCCCAATAAGTGCAAAACTCATAAGAGGAAGAGAAACATAGGAAAAGTTAAAATCTATAATACTATGGCTTAAAAGCATTAAAACAGGGATAAGCAGGACTGTTAATTCTACTCCGTCTTCACTTTTTCTGTTTTTAAAATATACAATGAATAGAGAAACGATAAAAAATGCAAGAACCATCATCCCAAGTATTCCTGTTTCAAGCCAAAGTTGAAGCGGAAGGCTGTGGGCTTCTGATGAACCATAAAAATAGGACTGATACTTCCTGTACATGGCAGCCCAGGCATTCCCTCCTCCTCCGAGAAGCCATTTATCTTTCAGCATACGAAGGCCATCCCGGTAGAAATTGCTTCTGCCAGATGTGAGTTCTGCGGCAGAACCCATCTGACTGAAACGTTGAAGCAAAAACTCCGGAAGCAGCTTCCTATAAAGCCCGGAGGTAAATAATACTATCCCGCCAAGGACTGCTATAACCCCTGCAAAAGCAATACCAATCTGGTAGACTTTGGTTGAAACTCTGGAAAACATCCCTAAAGCTCCTGTTAAAATGAAAGAAAGAATATAAGCAGCCACAATAGCAATAAAAGCAATCATCCATCCTCTTTGAACCAGCCCTTCTCCTTCCCCTTTAAGAATGGGATGTACCATTTCAGTCAGCATTTTCCCTGCAAAAAGAGCAATAATGATTGGTGCTATGGTAGAAAGGATCACTTCCAATTTCTTTTCTTTCGTTGGAACAAAAAGAATCAATAATAAATAGATTAAAGGAACAAATACAATCGCACCCCTGGATACTGTCATCAAAAGGGCCATCAATGGCAACACCTGGCATGCAGAGTAAAAAGCTTTTAAATACTTTTTCTCTGTAAGCAGGCTAAGACCTACTAGAATAAAGAAAATAATGCCCATATATGCACCAAAGCTGTTAGAATACTGCAAGACCCCCCGTACCCGGCCGTATTCATCTATTACACCATTAAACCTAAAATAGTTGTTAAGTCCTGAGCCAAGGCCTGCATCAATACCTAAAATGGCAGCCAAAATACCACTGATCCCCAAAATATTCAGCCAAAGAAAAGCCTCTTTTTTCGTCTTAGTAAGATCGGATAATATAAGAAAAATCACCATGTAAGTGAGATATCTGAATATATACGTTAATGCTCCATAATAGCTTGCAGCCACTCCGAACAACAGAGGCAATGTATAAACAACCGGCAGTAAAATAACTGAAGTCATAAGGAAAGAATCGATTTCTATTTTCTCTTTCTTTACTATTTTAAGACCAGACCATAAAATAAACAGCAAAAAGCATGCAATCTGAACCAGTACAATTTCCTTTGCAAAAAAAAGGCCCCTGGGATAAGGAAGTATAAAAAGAATAATTCCCAAGCCTGTATATAAAATCCACTGTAGTATCTTTGGTTGCTTCATAATTTTTCTCCTCTTACTTTTTTATTTTTATCTATATTTTATTTTATAATAACTTTTTATTCAAGTAAAAAAGTGCCTGTCAGCTTAAACCGACAGACACCACTATTTATTACTAACGATTTTTTCTCTGCTCTATAGCTGCTCCGATAAAGTCACGGAACAAAGGATGAGGTCTATTGGGTCGTGACAGGAATTCAGGATGGAATTGAACCCCTACAAACCAAGGATGCTCTTTTAATTCAACCATTTCAACCAATCTGTCATCAGGGGATACACCTGTTATGCAAAGACCTTTTTCTTCTAACATTTTTCTGTATTCATTGTTCACTTCATATCTATGACGATGTCTTTCATAGATTAAATCTTCATTATATGCGTTGTATGCAAAAGAGTCTTTAGCCACTTTACAAGGGTAGGCTCCAAGTCTCATGGTTCCTCCCATCTCATCAATGTCCTTTTGCTCCGGCATTAAATCAATCACAGGATAAGGGGTATTGGGGTTTAATTCAGAACTGTGGGCACCCTTTAATCCAGCTACATTACGGGCAAATTCAATAACTGCACATTGCATTCCAAGACAAATCCCAAAGAAAGGTACTTTATTTTCCCTGACATAGGTGATCGCTGCAATTTTGCCTTCTATTCCTCGGTCTCCAAAACCTCCCGGTACTAAAACGGCATCGGCTCCATCTAAAATTTCTCCTACATTATTTGCATTGACAGCTTCTGCATTGATCCAGTCAATTTCGATTTCTGTTTGGTGATGAATCCCTGCATGCTTTAAGGATTCTACAATGGAGATATATGCATCATGAAGTTCTACATATTTTCCAACCAGAGCTACTTTTACGGAACCATTAGGGTTTTTCTCCCTTTCAACCATCTGTTTCCATTCTTCTAAATCAGGGCTTGTACATTCTATTTGAAGTTTCCTGCAAACAATTTTTGCCAAACCTTCTTGCTCAAGCATCAAAGGAACTTCATAAAGGGTTTCTGCATCCAGATTTTGAACCACGCAGTCCTTCTCCACGTTGCAGAATAAAGAAATCTTTTCTTTCATATCTGCGGATAAAGGTTGCTCTGTTCTGCAAACGATAATATCCGGCTGAATACCTATGGAGCGAAGCTCTTTTACAGAGTGTTGAGTAGGCTTTGTTTTCATTTCCCCTGATTTGCTTAAATAAGGAATAAGGGTAACATGAATGTATAATACATTTTCTCTTCCCACTTCAGTGGCTACTTGTCTTATAGCTTCCAAAAACGGAAGACTTTCTATATCTCCTACAGTTCCTCCGATTTCAGTAATGACGATATCTGTCTGTCCAGATTTTCCAACTCGATATATACGGTCTTTGATAGCATTGGTGATATGAGGAATGACTTGAACAGTTGCTCCTAAAAACTCGCCTTTTCTTTCTTTATTGAGTACCGACCAGTAAATTTTCCCCGTTGTAATATTATTGTATCGGGTTAAACTTTCGTCAATAAATCTTTCATAATGACCTAAGTCTAAATCCGTTTCAGCGCCATCATTGGTGACAAATACTTCTCCATGTTGATAAGGACTCATGGTTCCAGGATCTATATTAATATAGGGATCAAACTTTTGAATCGTTACATGTTTCCCTCTGGATTTTAATAATCTTCCAAGGGAAGCTGCAGTAATCCCTTTACCTAGTCCCGATACAACACCGCCCGTAACAAAAATATATTTCGTTGACATTCTTTTCACCTCAACCGTTTTTTTTACCATTTTACCATTCACTTTTCATTAACCTATTCATTTTATTATCTATACAAGGTAATGTCAAGGATTAGCTTTAACAAAAAAAAGGGGGAAAAGTTCCCCTTTAATTATAATAAATGATATTTTCTCTATAATCCTTTTGAAGATCTTTTTCCAGGAAGTTTAAGAATCTTACAAGCATTGAAGAAGCTTCTGCCCTTGTCAGTTTCTTGTTTGCATTAATATTATTATTCCCGTCTCCCCCGACAATACCTACTTCAGCTGCCATATAAACAGCATCCCTTGCCCAGTTTGGTATTCTGCTGTCATCAGCAAAGTAAGTTTTATAGCCTGGAGCTGGAGCTTTACTCTCAAAGCCCAGGGCACGCATAAGAATCGTAATGGCTTCGCCTTTTGTTAAACTGTCATTGGGTCTGAACTTATAATCTTCACTGCCTGTTATAATATTTTTATTATAAGCTTCCTTAATATATTGGAAATTAGGATCTGAAGATTTGACATCTACAAAGATGATCTCTTCTACCTGATTCTTTTTCTTTCTCGTTGTGGATTTCTTGGTTGCTTCTTCTTCCACACGAATATTGCAAGCTTTAACTACTGCTTTAACAAATTCCATTCTGGTCATTGGCGCATCAGGAACAAAGAAAGTAGTACTTCCTTCAAATACATCCAGAGAATACAGCTTTTCGATATCCTGCTGTGCCCAGTGACCTCCTGTATCCCTGAATTTAGGAACAATCAGTCTTTCCACCTTTGGAACCATAGCAGCGCGAAGGGATATTGTATCTTCATCTCTTCTTTTGGTGTCAAACCCTTTATCGGTTTTTCTAGGAAGATTATAAGTATATTGAGATACCATCTCCTGATTGGTAGTTTTCATGTACCCTCCGTTAAAACTGGAAAGACTCGCTTCATTTGCAGAGTATTTCAGTGATTTCGTCGTACTGTCAGAAACTTGAACTTTAACAGTACCTTCCCAGGACAAATTATTCTCTTCTTCTCCCTGAGTCTTTCGGTTAATGGTGTAGACATAGTCTATGATCTGGGTTTCCGTACTTCCCCAAAAGTTCTCATAGCCTACATCTCCTCCGGTGATGTCGACATAAGCAGTTCCCTGATTTCCATTGATGGTGTAGTATTTTCTTGCTTTAATATTTCCGGAATAGAAATCTGACGCCGGACGGTTATCTATAATATCTGACTGAGAAAACTGAATGTCTTCCAGTTCAAAAGTATCCTGTCCGATCGTTACCGTTTCTGTATATTTTGTAATCTTTGTATCGGCAATAGTCTGCCCCTTGGCGCTGTTTGGGGTATAGGTGGTTGTAATGCTTACATTTCTGGTTAATTTGCCGCTGATGCTGGAATCCTCGGGAGTTAATGTGAATTTATAGGTAATTTTCTTTTCTTCATCATCTTCTTTTTTCGTTACCTTAAGTTCACCCTTAAACACCACAGGTTCCCCGGATAAAAATACAACTTCCTTATATTCAAATTCATCATTTACCCCTCCTGAAAACTCGGGAGGCGCTGCCCACAGGATCTGAGTGAAAAGAAGGGTAAATACAAGTACCAATGTCCATTTTTTCATGCGATCTTCCCCTATTATAGATTTTTATTTTACAATCACTACTTTTGCATTCAGACCGTCCCTTACAATATACAGCCTGTCATTTTGCTTTAATTCTTCCGGCTGAATAATCTTTCCATCTTTGATAATCATCGCTTCTTCCAAGGTTAAATAGAAGGAATCTTTCCTTGGCATCCACTGAGTATTTTTGGGGCTCCAGTCCGAAGCATTAATAATATTGATTCTCCATCCGGTCCATTTATGATTTTCAGGTACTGCTCCTGCAACGCCATTCGTAATTCTTTGTTTCAGGAGAGAGTCCCTGTTCTTTTGAACCATTATAGCCTGAATTCTGTCTCCATCGGCATAAACATATGCATACCAGTCTTCCAGGCCTTTTTGCTTAGCATAATCACTGTCTTCGTCCACTGCATAATCTCCATAATAGAAGTCTTCATGCGCAACTATTTTTCCTGCTTCTAAATCATAGATCATGGTATCTTCATCATAATAGAGTTCCTTGGTATCATTAAAGCCTTCCCATTCGTGTCTGTTTAAAAGAGCAAATTTCTTTAAAATGATACTGTCTCTGAATACAACATCCAGTCTTCCTTCATACAGATAATCCTGACCAATATTGGAATTATTGATATCTTCATTATAGACATAAATTACATTGGCGTTCATGCCATCTATTCTGCCATCTCCTACAATAAAGGCATCCACTCCTGGTTCCAGAGCATAAATATCCACCAGTCTTCCGTTCTTTATGACGATCGTTCCATCATTAAAGGTGATATTCTTATGGTTTTTAGCTAATTCAAAGGACTGCGAATACCAGTTCATTTCTTCTATAGTATCTGTATAATTGGCTTCATATTGATTCTTAAGCACCATGGCTTCTACTCTGTCAGAACTAAAAAAGTCCTTAACCACCATATATGCCGTATTTCCAACATAATATTTTAATTTGGAAGGGGATACTTCCTGGCCTCCTATATAGATCGGAGAATCTCCGGAATAGGAAATAGTTTTTGCACTACTTACATCTTCCCATTGTCCATTTTTAAATACCTTTAAATCCGTTAAGGTCAAATCTTCATCCAGAATATCTGTTGCTGCAATCTTTCCTTTATAAAGTCCTTTGACCTGTACAGATTTACCTTGTACAGCAATTCTGCTGACCATCATTGTATCTATTTCATCAAAATAGAGTTTTACCCTGTCCCCTACATAAAGGGTATTTAAAGATCCCTTTTTACCATCTTTTAAAAGGATGGTTGCCGGAGATGTAAAATAAGTTTCTTCTTTGCCAATATCCAGTTTTACAATCAATTGGTTCCTGTCGATTCCTTTAATGGTACCAACTCTTACTTTGCTTCCTTCTGGAATATAGCCTGGCGCTGCTGTTGAAAACCCTTCCATGTAAGAAATCTTTCGGTTTTTAAGGGTAGCGTATACTTCCATACCCGCCTTAAAATCCTTTGAGGAAGCATTAAGGGTATCTATTGAAAAAATAACACTTCTGTCAAAAGAAAGGGTGTGAAGTGTTCCATCATACTCTTCGATGGACACTTCATTTTCCCCTATTTCCACAAGAAAACCTTCTATATACCCCTGGCGATAAGGAGTAGTAAGGTCGGCAAAAACCCCTGTGGTATTAAAGATCATGCTGAGTGCTATGATCGCAGCTACCAAGCCTTTTTTAAATAATTGATTTTTCATCTCTCCAACCTCCTATCTCCTGCTTCCGATAACCATGTATTTTCCTAGTCTGTCAATATAAGTTCCTATTGCTGCCTGGTCCGTATGGTTTGATCTTTTAACGGGAACCCATGTCTTGCTGGAAGTATTGTACCTGCCGAATGAAATGTTGGTTAATCTTCTTAGATCAGCCATATTTCCATCATAGTCAAGATTAAATAAGATACTTGAATTTAAGTATTCCATATTGCTCTGGTTCTTTCCTACATATTGAGTTGCTTCTAAGACATACAGATTGGAAAGTCCCACGGTTCCAGCTTCCAGTTCAGGATTGCCGTTGTTTTGAGTGATTTTGAACCTTACTCCTGCATCGGAATTGCTTCTGTTGTTTAACATGTTATCATTCATAAATGCATTCGGATTAAAGACTAAGGTGAAATCCTGCCCTATAACCGTAATATCTGCTGCATACCTTGAAGCAATAGTCTCTGCAGGGATACTGATCACAGCTGATTTAGAACCGGCAAGGGTTCCCCTTGTTAAATCAATCGTCAGTGCTCTATTGGCATCATTTCTGCCGATAGAGATTTCTGCAAGAGTTCCATTTTTCTTAAGGATGGTTTCTTCATTCAATTCTCCGTCTGTATCAGGAATTCCTACAGTTTTTCCAGTTCTTACTTCATTACTTTCCCGAGAAGCCTTGGATATATTAAATTCACCAATGGCTTTTACGATAAATTTATACGTTGTTCGAGGCTCTAAATCTTCGTAAACGAAACTGGTGGTTTTGCTCGTTCCAATCAGTTCGATATTGCTGCTGTTAATAACCACATAAATTTCATATTCCTTAGCTCCAGGTACTTCTGACCAGGTAATTTTGATATATCTGTCATAAATTAAATCAGCTCTCACACCCTGAGGTGCTTCCACTTCTGGCAGCGAATAACCCAGTGGGTAAATATTGGTTGCCCCACCATCTTCGTTAACAAGAATAACACCAAGGCTATCCTTATTGCCTTCAGGAGTAGTTACTTTAACGGTTTCTGAATCGATAAATTCCACAGCAGCTGCTTCGATACCGGATTCTAAAGTATAGGCCACTCCTTCAATGTAAAATACTTTATCCTTAGTTGACCCATCGGCTTTTTTAATCACAGGATTAAAGTACACTTTTGCCCCATCTTTAAAGCCAAATCCTTTTAATTTTATTTCCTGTCCTCCTTCAACGGAGATCGTTTTTATTTCTGTCAGTTCACTCAAGTCTGTAACCTTAGTAATTTTAGGATTGCTTATAAAGGTAAAGGGCTCTGGCGCCGTTACAATGGTTCCATCAGGATTTTGAACCTTTACGGTTACTTCTCCCGGTTCATGGGCCGGTGTGGTTACATAGATGAACTTGCCGTCTCTGGAGACAGTAATGTCTTTAGCAGGAATTTCTCCAAAGTATACATGGATGGTGTCTGTAAAACCTTCCATAGTGCTTCTGAAATCTTTTCCTTCGATAGTCACTTTAGTGCCTCCGGCAGCAGGACCCTTGTTTGGTGTAATTTTGGTCACGCTCGGATCACTTTCACCTTTCACAAAAGTGATATATATAGGAGGCGTTAATTCATCAGACGCCGCACTACCTCCGTCTTCATTCACCACGATCAGTCTGTAGTACTTACCAACATTATTTTCGGATGCCGCAGGCATTTCAAAGCTTAACAAACGGGGCAATCCGTCATAATTAATGCTGCTTGGCCCCAAATCCATTATTTCTCCAATGAGAATATGGGCATTATCTCTAAAATCATCCCCTATTACTTTAATGGTGTTTCCGCCTTTATAATTTACTCGGATGATTCTTGCCATAACCTGTCGTCCATCAATGATCACCTGTTCTGATACAGGAGAAACATTTTGATTGGTAATGTCAGTAATAATCGGCTTGCTATCAGGATTTTTATAGATGAAGGTGGATTTAGCCTCTCCTCCGTCAGGATTAATTACTCTTAAAGATACTGTTCCAACGGTATAGTATGGTGGAGTCGTAACAGAAAGTTCCGTGCTGTCAATGTTGTTAACCGCCGGAGCAAATCCTCTTTCAACGATAAATCTTCTGTCCACAACAGAGAATCTTATTAATTCGCTGAAAGGATAAGCATTTCCATCTTTATCTACAAGTAAATTCGTATTGATAAAAGATTCTTCGTCATTAAAGTGTATAAATGTATTGGTATACGTTACGTCATTGTATTTTAAAGTCACCTGAATCTGGGCTGTAGAACCTGTTTTTGTGTCATACACTGCTTTATAAACAGCAGTAAAGTCCTTTTCAAGAGATACTTGTGCATTCCCCTGGTTAATAAGGCCCGAGTTAGGTTTATCTCTCGCAATGTCCTTATTGGTATTGTCTCCAAATTGGACCAATGTCATATTGCGGTTTTCTTTCTCTGATGTTGACGTATAAACCTTTATAGGTGACTGTCTGAAATCTGAACCATAAATGCCGATATTATCATTCCCCGACTTATTTCCTGTATTAGGAGATACCTTAGTAATTTTGGGGTTAGACCCTTCATAGGTATAGGTCACGGTATTGGATCTTCCTCCATCATTGTTTTCAACATATACCGCTGCCGTTCCTTTCTTGCCTTTTGGAGTAATTACTTTTATATAAGTACTGTTAAACTCTACAATCATTGCCCTTTCCATACCAAAGTACACTTTAGGAAGAAGTGGCGATGTATAATAATATTCATAAGGATATATAGGCGGGCTAAGCTCTTTTTGATCGTTTGGATCAAAGGATTTATCATATTTCCCATTGCCGTTTAAATCTGTAAAGGGTTCTCCTTCATCATACTCCTGATTTCTGTTAAGATCTTCAAAAGGTTCAGCAGATCTAAAGTCATTTCCAAATATTTCTACGATGGTTCCTCCTGCTGCAGTACCTGCACTGGGAATAATCCTTGTGATTTCTGGATGGCTCTTAGGAACAACGTAAGTGTACCCATTTTCTACAGAATAACTTCCTCCATCAGGATTAATCACAACAACAGGAACAGACCAGCGTCCAACGCCTTTATCTGCAAACAAATCTCCGGAATAAGGCGGAACAACAACCGTTATGGTGTTTCCAGAAGTTGAAATCTGAACTTTAGAAGGATCCACTTCTACACCATTGATAAATACTTTTGCCTTTTTATCTCCGGTTTCTATAAAATTACTACCGTAAATTGTAATAATATTGTTTCCAGCAACACTTCCTTCGGAAGGATCGATCCGATCAATTTTCGGTTTGCTTTGTGGCTGTGCATAATAGTAAAAACCATTTTCATCTTTCTTTGTATCTTTCTTCGTATCCGGGTTTTGAACCGTTACATCGTACCAGCCATCTGGAAAATCCAGGGCAGGTACAGTGAAGTAAATCGTATTTTTGTCTATTACTTTTACATTGTCTCCAACAATCCGATCTCCCTTTATCACAAAAGGCGTAACGATTTTAAAAGTAAGGATTTCAACAGAGCCTTTCCCAATTATAATGGTTCCATCTGCTTTAACCGTCAGGTCAAAGAGGTCTCCTCCTACCTTATTGGCCTGAAGTTTTAAACTGCTGCTGTCTACTTGAACTCTATACTCATTTCCAAGACCATCGGAAATAATGGGAATTCCGGATGGATCTAAATCAACGGTATAATATTTCCCTCCAGGCATTTCTTCTAATAAAATACTATGATAATAACTAGCTGTTATCAGTTCTTTATTCTTTATTGAAAACAAAAGTTCACCTGGATTTGTAAATTCTTTAAGTTCTATTTCCTTTGTAGAGGTATTGATATTATATGAATTAATGTCTTGCCCTTCGATTAAAACTCTTGTTCCGATCAGGCGATAAATCGCATCTTTCCCTCCGGTGGGGTCCGGTTTTAAGAAGTTATCCCCTTTAATCACAACCAAAGTTCCTGTATTTCCTTGTCTTGGCTGTATGGAAGTAATTTTGGGATCTGTAAAGGTTTTTACGTAGCTAAAGGGGAAAGTCGCCATTGCTCCTTCAGGATTCATCACCTGCAATTGGGTCTGTCCTTCTCGTCCTGGTGGCGCTTTAAAGGTAATGGTTCTTCCATCCGCTTCTCTTTTAATAGACTTCACTTCTGCTCCGTCTATAAATACTCTAACCCCATCAGTAAAATTACTACCTACAATAACAATTTCATCTCCTCCCTCTACAGGTACAACATTAGGAGTCACATTTTGAATTGTAGGATGCTTTGAAATATCCGGACTTACAAATTCAATAAAGTCATTAATCTGCGTACTCAATCCCATTTCTGTAGAATTTCTTATGGGATTTGTTACTTTAAGCGGAGCCTTTCCTATATTCACTCCTGGATCAGGGGTTCCTTCCTTTAATCTGATTAATATTTTGGTACCTAATTCGCTGCCGCTGGAACCGTCCAACTCTCTTCCATTGGCATCAAATATCTTTAAGAAAATATCCGGAGAACTGTTCTTGTCAATGACTATGGTTCCTAATTCCACAACAGGATAACGAACGATTTCTTTTCCTGTTTTTTCATCAGTAAATTTGTGAATCAAAAAGTTTTTCCCATAAATGGCAATGTATCTGTCACTGGGAATCTTTCCTTTGTCATTCACCTGAATCAAATTGGGAACTGCTTCTGTAATTTCGGGGGATACTTTACTTACAATATATGTGTATCCCTTTTCTTTCACTGCTCTTTCTCTAATAACAATATTTCCATCTGCTTTTGTTAAAACCGTCTCTGTTTCAATAACTACGTCTTGTATCGGAGATATATCTGCATTGGTAACCTGGGGAGTGCGCACTATTATACTGTCCAAATCTTTATTAAAAGAGTATTTATACAAGTTTCCCTCATTGTCTTTAAAAGAAGCCTTATTTCCTATAATCACACTAATTTTTTTAGTTACCGATGAAATAGGAGTGGATGAACCAGCTTTTTTATCATATTTTAAAACAAGGGTATTGGCATCGGCAGCTGATACATCTGTTAATTCATACTCATCTGAACTAAAGTTATCTATATTGGTTATATTAAGACTTCCAATAAATTGTCCTGTAATAGTAACCAGTTCTCCAGTATCCGGACCTGTTTTGGGATACACGGTAAGTATAGTCATCTTATTTTGAGAATCGATAATTGTAAATTTATCCTCAAGAATTGCTTCCCCTGTTATTTCCTGCATAGGATCTTTGCCTTCAGAGATCTTATTGGTTATTACCACATAATATTCTCCCAGAGGAAGATTCGGCACTTGTACAGAAAGGGTATCTTTCTCACTTGCAGATGTTTTTTGCTGATAAGTAGGATTAAGTCCCTTATTGGAATTGGTATAGGGATCAGTTCCATCTAACGTTGTTAAGAAAAATACATCATACAAATCTAATTTATCTGCTGTAAAATAGATGGTTTCTCCCGGCTGTGCTCTATTGGGAAACATTTCAATTTTCCCGCTGATAGGCAAGTCTTTGGTTAATTGAAATTGATCTTTGTAAGTATGGGTAATGTGTACATTAACATCTTTTTCTATGTTATTAATTTTAGTCTTTGTTTTGAGTTCACTGGTAAAAACAATATTTTGAATACCCAGATCTCCTGTGAGATTTTCAATTTCTACACTTGCTTCACTATCTTTAAATTTAGTTGCATCAAAGGTTGTATATGAATTACCTTTACCATACTTTGCCTCTATGATCTGGCCTTTTCCTGAACTGCTGGAATACTCATATACATTTTTTAGCTTTGATCCTTCAATTTTTAGCTTCTCCGTTGGTCCTTGCTTTACCTTTCGTGTTATTCCCGTTAATTGAGGCATATTTTGCTCATTAATAGAAATTACTGCGCCGCCTACATTAAGCTGTACGCCTAATTGATCTTTTTGCGCCAATTCAAACTGCAAAATATTATCGGTATTGATTGTTCGATTTCCTAAAGGCTTATAACCGCCATCAGTTGTCAGCATCAGGACGTCTGCATCCTTTAAGTATGCTCCCTCGATAATAATATACGCTTTTTCAATTAAACGATTTCTGTCATAAGTCTTACCGATAGTAACGTCAGTAACTTCAAACTTATCCGGATCAAAGGCATATATTACTTCTGTCGGCAAAAGACTTAAAGTCATGATTAAAATCATAAGTCGTGCCAAAAATTTATTGAATTTACGCATGTCATCATCCCCTCAATAAAGTAGGGAAGTAACTTCCCTGCTTTTTATTGTTCTATAATTACAAAGATTCCTGCCTTATTTGTCATGGCATTGACCTTTTGATTGATTTTATCCACATAGCTGTTTTCTTTCGTCCAGGTTCTTCTTGTAATATCGTATCTATATATGGCTAAACGATCCCCACTGCTGTTTTTGTATGGAATAGACAGTAATATTTCATCCCACACACAGTTTTCGCCTTTTATCTCTATAAAGTCTGATCTGGGGATCATTCCCTTAAGCTTACTTTTCGCCGCTTCCATAGCAACCGGCTCCAATCTGCCTATATAAAGGTCGATATCCTTTGAGTTCCCTCTTTGATCCAGAGTCAGATTATAAATCGTTACATCTGTGTATTTTGATTTTGTAATAAGTTCTGCAATGGAGTCTTTTGTATCTCCTCTGTAATTAATCCTTCTCGTCCATACTTCTTCTCCCATTAACTTATCGAGGTCCAACTCTACTCTGACATTGTCCCTGTAACTGCTTCTTAAATACAGGGTATCCCGGCTTACCTGAATATCAGATAATACATCGCCTTTAGCACTTTCATTTTTTACCCTGTATTCCTCTGTAGGAATATGCTCTCCCTCAGAAAGCACACTCAGAGTTCCGTAGGTTGTTACTGTATGATCATCGTCGTTTTGGATGATGATATTATATAGTCCAGGCTTTAACTTTCTATTTCTGGGAAGGAGAACTTCCAGATAAGTCCTGCCATCATGATCCTGTTTGACTGTAACATCACTCGCTTCTCTGTCATTGAAAAAAACTCGTATGGAAGATTTGTAAAAATAATCTCCATAAATTCTAATGGTTGTATCAGAATCATAATCCTCAATCACAGTTTGGTCCTTTACGCCCGTATCTGTTACCGCAGGAACTGCCATGGTCGTAAATTCCCAGGAGATACTCGGGCTGTATCTTTTGTTCTCATCGATGACACCATTTTCTGAGGCATCATTTCTTAATACTTTTTCTGCTATAGTCACTGTATAGGTTGCCTGAGGTGACAAAGGCTTCACAGGAATATAGAGATACGCTCTGTGACTGGCTCTGTCCTTCTTAAACAAATACTGGTTAATATAATCCGTATTTTCCTTACACATTTCAAGAAATTCTTTATCCAAATAATCTGTATTGCTTCCTGTAGCATATACACTGCTGGAAAGCAAATAACTAACACCTAAAGGCGAATTGAACTCAAGTTTTCCATCAATATCTTCAAAAGTTATTCTTAAAAAACTCCTGTCTTTTAAAATACTATGGGATAAGTCGTTTTCATTAAACCAAGGATATTCTCCAACGGATTTAGGATAGACTTCCAATACCTTAGGAGTTGATTTGGATAATAAGGTAAACCTTAAAGAGTCTTCTATATAATCCTTTTGATCAAACTTAAGGCCTCCGGTAATGACAAGGGTTTCTTTAAGTTGTATTCCGTAATTGTATAATACTTTAAAATCAACATCTGCAATATAATTCTTAAGACCTGATCCGCCGGAATAAACAACCATAACGTTGTATCCTCCCGAGCGATTATATGTCTTAAGTTTGTCTAAGGTATCTTTTTCAAAATAAACGTTCAGTTTGGTATTGCTTGCTACCGATAAATCTTTCTTTTGAATGACAATATCTTGTTCTTCAACGGGTAAAGATAAGGCTTGACCTGATATGGGCCTTAAAATAACCTTTTCAACTCCTTGGTTGAAATTGTTGCCAAAAATAGTCATCGTCCAATTTTTCAAGTCATCACTGAAGATCATATTGGTTTCATATTCTATAGTCATTTGTAAATCAGTACTGTTAATGCCTCCTGAAAAATATTTGGCATTATTGGCATCTAGGTTTAAACTTAAGGTTGTTTCATTTATGTATTGAACTTTTTCTTTAGGTAAAGTAATTTCCCAGGCTCCATTCTTGATATTGCTAAGAATCACCTGTTTGATGTCTTTTTTAAAATTCTGCCCTGTTACAGTAATTGTTCTGGGCTGATATTCTCTGTCTTTTCCAATGGTTAGTTTTGTTCCGTCGATATATTGAATTTCTATTTCATAAATTCCAGTAAAACTTTCTAAAGAAAAATCTGTTGCATTTTTGCCTTTTATACTAACTTGAAGTTCCTTATCTTTCGCAACGATATCACTTTGAGGGATGGTAATCGTTTTTAGATCAAAAGTTCGTATTAAATGAATTTCTTTTATGTCTTTAGTATTAACACCGTGGATTGTAAAAGTCCATCCTTCTTTTTCTCCCTTTAGATATAGATCTGTCACTTTTGCCGCATTGTTTTTTAAGCTGTATACATTCTCTGACACGGTTTGACTTTGAGCTGAACTGCCAGTGGCTGCTGGATTCGTGTCCGCGGCCAGCAAAGTTCCTTGGGGAACAATGCCAACAAGCATGGCAAAAATAAGACCCCATGCCATCTTTTTAGTTTTCTTTTTATGTAAATTTTTCAACTATATTCCCCCTTCAAACGCAAAAATACTATATTGTCTTTATCGTCAAATTATATAACCATCTTTAGAAAAAAAACCCCTGGAATAGGGGTTAATTTTGGTTGTTTTGGTTTAATATTGAATTTAAATATGCCAAAAACTCATCTTTTAAATCATCACGATTAAGGGCAAATTCAACCGTTGCCTGCAAAAAGCCCATTTTATTGCCTACATCGTATCTTTTTCCAATAAAATCATAGGCATACATTGCCTCTTCCTGAGAAAGTCTCTTTAAGGCGTCGGTCAATTGAATTTCTCCTCCTGCTCCCGCTTCCTGGTTTTCAAGATATTCAAAGATTCTGGGGGTAATAATATATCTTCCAAGAATGGCAATATTGGAAGGTGCTTTTTCTTTCTTGGGTTTCTCTACCATATCGGTTACTTTATATACTCTGCCTTCAATATGTTTTGCATCTACAATGCCATATTTATCCACATCTTCAAAAGGAACTTGCTGTACGCCTAAAATGGATGTCTTATACTCGTTAAATACTTCGATCATTTGTTTAAGACAAGGCTTTTCTGAAACGATAATATCGTCCCCAAGTAAAACTGCAAAAGGCTCGTCTCCGATAAAATTCTTTGCGGTGAGTATTGCATGGCCTAATCCCTTAGGCTCTTTTTGACGAATATAGTGGATATTGGCCAGATCTGAAGCTTGTCTTGCCAGCTCTAAGAGTTCGCTTTTGCCTTTTTTCTCCAATTCCAATTCCAATTCTATAGATTTGTCAAAATGGTCTTCTATAGATCTCTTGCTTCTTCCTGTTACTATAATAATATCCTCAATACCTGATTCTACAGCTTCTTCTACAATATACTGAATGGTAGGTTTGTCCACTATTGGAAGCATTTCTTTGGGCTGTGCTTTGGTTGCAGGAAGAAATCTTGTTCCTAAACCCGCAGCTGGAATAATGGCTTTTCTTATTTTCATCATCATTTCATCTCCTGTTTTTTTGGTGAACACACTTCACCTAATATTATGGTTTATTGAGGGCTTATCTGGTGTTCATCCATGTTATAAGGCTGGAGGGGAATACTAGCCCCCCCTTGTTCTATGGGATGAATTTTAATATGAAACGAATTGATGCCCATGGATACATGATCCATTTCCAATCCGTAAACTACTTCCAGTTCTCCTTCTCCATCATGCAAATTAATATTCATTTTTTTGGCAAAAACTGAAACAATTAAAGCCCCTTGCTTTGTATCATAATAGGTCGTATGCTTTTTATTCAGTTCAAATGTCATATTAGAATTAATGCTCCCAAAACGCATAATGGATACTTTTTGTCCGTCTATCTTAATGGTAGTAGTAGTATCTTCGTCTTCGCCTTCATGTCTTTCTTTATAAGTAATGTATGTTTTATCATTCTTTATATAGTAGCGTCCTGGTGCGACTACTTCAATAGAATCATCATAATCTTCGTATCTTTGAACTCCTAATATAGAGATCAGTACTTTCTTTTCTGTTGTTGTATTTCCCATAGGTCCACTCCTCGTTCAATCTTAGTATAATTATATCGACAAAAAGATATATTGACAAGGATAACTCAAAAACCCATAGGTTCTTCCTTAGTATCTCTCAATGTCAATCTTTTGTGCATGGGGAATTGATGTTTTTAGGGCCATTGCCGCTATTTGCTCAAATTTGGTTGTGTTGTCACTCACATAAAAAGCATGCCTGGGACTTTGCAAAGAATCCCTTAATCCGTCTTTTGAAATTAAAAGGTCTTTTAGATTTTTTGCAACTTCCAAAGCCGGGTTGATTAAGCAAACATGTAAACCCGTCACTTCCTGAATGACATCTTTAAGAAGAGGATAATGGGTACATCCAAGAACCAAGGTGTCAATTTGCTTTTCCTGGAAACACTCTAAATATTTTTTGGCCACCAGGTAAGTCACTTCATTATTGATCCAGCCTTCTTCTGCTAAAGGCACAAATAAAGGACAAGACAGGGAAAAGGTCTGAATATCCTTATTATGCATTTTTATGGCATTTTCATAACTCTTAGAGCGTATTGTTGCTTCTGTTCCAATGATGCCAATGCGATTATTTTTGGTCGTACGGGAAGCCATCACCGCTCCTGGCTCAACTACACCTATAATCGGAATATCAAAGGTTTCCTGAACTTCTTCTAAGCTGTTGGAACTAGCTGTATTACAGGCTATGATAATTGCTTTAATATTTTTAGTGAGTAAAAATCTGATGATTTGCTTGGAGTACTTGGTTACAGTTTCTTTAGACTTGCTTCCATAAGGAACCCTTGCTGTATCTCCAAAATAGATGATTTCTTCGTTGGGGAGCTGATCCATGATTTCACGGACAACAGTCAGTCCTCCGACTCCTGAATCAAATACTCCTATAGGGCGTTGATCCATATTTCTTCCTCTTCTCCATTAGTTTTCTGATTTTTTCAATGCTAATTCTATCAGCTTATGAACCAGTTCTTGCTTTGAAATCCCCATATTTTCCCAAAGCATAGGATACATACTGATGGAGGTAAAACCTGGCATAGTATTGATTTCATTAAAGACTACTCTGTTAGTGTCTTTTTCTACAAAGAAATCCACCCGTGCGAGTCCGGAACCGTCAACAGCTTTAAAAATGCGAATAGCCTTTTCTCTGACTTCTTCTATAATTTCTTTGGGAAGATCTGCGTTTAAGATGGTTTTGGATTCACTATTATTATATTTTGCATCAAAGTCGTAAAATTCTGCTGCCGGAATGATTTCTCCAACTAAAGACGCTTTAACATCCTTATTGCCTAATACTGCACATTCCACTTCTCTTCCAACAATGGTTTCTTCTATAAGTATTTTCCTGTCGTGTTCAGCTGCTGTTTTTAACCCTTCTATAAGTTCTTCCCTGTTATGGGCTTTAGTGATTCCGACGGAAGATCCGGCATTAGATGGTTTAATAAAGCAGGGATAACTTAAGGCAGCTTCTACTTTTGATACCGCTTTGTCCATTTCATCCAATTCGTCTTTATAGATCACCACATAAGAAGCCTGATCAATATTTTGCTTTTCCACTATGATCTTCGTAAATACCTTATCCATAGAAACGCTGGAAGCTAATACACCACAACCCACATAAGGAATCTTTGCCATCTCCAGCAATCCCTGAACTGTTCCATCTTCTCCATATAAGCCATGCAGCACAGGAAAAACCACATCTATTGGAATCGCCTTATATTTATCTCCTACAAGTTTTATAAGACTTTTTTTGGTCGCATCAGGACTGATAAATGCAGGAGTTGATAATTTTTCCCATTCTCCAGTTTCAATATGATTTAAGGGTCCATTATAGAGCATCCATTTACCTTCTTTTGTAATTCCAACTGTCAATACGAAATATTTATTTGGATCAATATTGCTGATGACATTTTTTGCAGATACCAAGGACACATCATGTTCCGATGATTGTCCTCCAAATAGCACAACAACTGTTTTCTTATTGTTCACGACAATCCCTCTTTTCAAATTATAAATATAATATATTGTATGACTTATAATTTATGAGAATAAATGAATATGTATAAATTATATAAAAATATATAATATATTATCCCATACCATTTTAATGTTTTGTACTAATGAATTCAAGTAATATTATTCACTGGAAAATTTTAATCCATAACAAGAAAGCCTTTCCCCTTCTAAACTCTCGCGCCGAGTGCAGCCAGCAAAACCGGCAAATTACAACATATACGAATGTGCAGCTTTCCGGAAGGATTTTTATTGTATAGGAAATTCTTTCGAATTTCCTATACAATGAAAAGGAGTGCTATAGGGCACTCCTTACTGTGTCAGAACTGAATCTTTATTTTGAATGATTTGCAGGATTTTTTCTTGTTTTCCGCTTTCCACATTGATATAAACGATAAATGGATTGTTTTCATATTCTCCTTTAAATTCATAGCATAATACTTCTCGTTTAGATTCCAGAGGAATAACGGCTAAATTGACCTTTTTAATTTTAAAATCCTGTTTGATTTTCTCCCTTGCTTCTTCTTCGGTAAGTTTAATTTCAGGAAGTTTTCTGTCATGGTGCATCATAATGTATCCTAAGGATTCAAAGCCGATGATTTCTCCATCATCCATAGATACTTTAACTTTGATTAAATCAGGATACATGATCACATGATCTTCCACTGGGGCAAAATTGATGACGACTGTACTATCTACCTTTTCATAATAACTGGCCTTCATATTGGGGTAGTTTCTCTCTTCTAAAAACTTTTCTGCTTTTTTTCTTGCTTCATCTAAAGTAAGTTCTTTCCCGGTCTTTTCTTTATCAGTGTAGTTAAGCATCCAAAGGACCATGCCCCCTTGTTGGGTAACGTCTATGGCTATGGTGGGGTCTTCCTGGTCTTTTAAAACTACTTCATAACTGTAAACAGGAATCGTATGTTCTGCTTTTGTATCCGTTTCACCTGTGAGTTTAACAGAAGCGATTTTGTCTTTTCCTATAAATTTCTCTACGACTTTTTTCCCTTCTTCTTTTGTTATCTTTTTCTTGTCCCTGATCATTCTGGGTTCCATTCTTTCGATATGGTCCGAAAAAGGTCCGTCATAAATTAACTGCGGCATGTCTTGAAACTGTTTGCTCACTTCCGATAAGGAACCTGTGATTTTTGTGGCGCCTTCTTTTCCTAGTTTTTCTTCTCCGCCTTTTTCTACTTCTTCCCAATCGATTCTTTTGCCATCGTTAATGTCCTTTTTGATATCATTTAGTTCTTTCGCCAGAGTTTGGGCATACATTTGAAGCCTTGATACCTTTTCCCAGTCCTCCTCATCCAGCTGGAGCCCATCTATAGCCTTACTGGTCATGGAAAAGGAAAAATCACTTAGCTGTGATAAAAATTTTAGAGCACTGGAAACACTGGCATGCTGATAAGGAAGCTCGCCCAGGTTTTCCTGGGCTGCAGCAGCTTCCTTCCAGATTTGGGCAAAGATTGGAGCACTTTGCTGGGGTTCCTTTGTAAGCTTTATTTTTGCCAGCAGATTGTCTACATTGTCTACATATGTTGTCGCCTCATAAAAGGCCTGCTGAAAACGGTTTTGCAGGTACTGCCTGTAATTTAGCTTCTGTTTGTACTGATAGATCCCAAAGCCTAAAGCAAGGGCTAAAGCAACCATTGTAATACTGTACATATGAACACTGGACAGACGTTTTTTCCAATCATACAATTTATTATTTTTTTCTTCCAATGCACTCACCTCTTTTTCGCTCTATTTTTTGCCAAAGACATGTTTTCCGATTCTCTTGGTAATGGGTATGGACCAAATCCATTTGCTTTTGGCGGTTGCAGGATTCCAATAGTAAGTCGCGCCTCCTGTGGGATCCCAGCCATTTAGAGCATCCCGGGCAGCTTTAAGAGAAGATTCATCCGGTTCCAAATTAATCTGACCGTCGGATACGGCATCAAAGGCTCCCGGCTGATAAATCACTCCAGCTATGGAGTTAGGAAAGGAGCTATGTCTTACCCGGTTTAAAATTACTGCACCAATGGCCACCTGCCCTACATAAGGTTCTCCTCTTCCTTCTCCATGAATGGCTGCAGCCAGAAGTCTTATGTCTTTATTCGTAGCGGAAGTACCTCCTCCTTGATTTTGATTGCTTTTCTTCACTTGAATGCCAAGCTTTTCTAAGGTTTGCTCTCCTGCTATTCCATCAGCTTTTAGTCCGTTTTTGGCCTGAAAAGACTTCACTGCTTCCCAGGTTTGATAGCCATATTTACCATCTACATTTCCTTTCAGATAGCCCCACTGCTTTAATTTTTGCTGTATTTGCCGTACGGTATCTCCTTCTGAACCCCAGGTATAGGAAGCCGTTTCTATGCTCTTTGGCGTTACCCTGTAAATCCATCCGGCATATAGCACATTGACAATCATGGCAAAACTAAGGATAAGAAGCAAAATCTTTTTTAAGTCCATTAGCCTACCTCCTATAGATTATTTAGCAAATACATGTTTTCCTATTTGAGTAATAATAGGTCTTGACCAAATCCATTTACTTGTGGCCGTTGCAGGATTCCAGTAATAAATGCAGCCTCCCGTAGGATCCCAGCCGTTTAGAGCGTCTCTTGCCGCTTTATAAGCTGTTTCATCCGGAGTAAGATTGATTTGTCCGTCTTTTACAGCATCAAAGGCTCCCGGCTGGTAAATCACTCCGGCAATCGTATTGGGGAAGGAGCTATGTCTCACCCGATTTAAAATCACTGCTCCTACAGCTACTTGTCCTGTATAAGGTTCTCCCCTTGATTCTCCATAAATAGCAGCCGCTAAGAGATAGACGTTTCTGCTGTCAGAACTTTGAGTACTTCCCGTTGCAATTCCTAAAGCCTGTAATGTAGCATTGCCTGCCACCCCATCTGCTTTCAGGCCGTTTTTTTGCTGAAATTTTTTGACCGCCGACCAGGTTCCATAGCCATATACTCCATCAATGTTGCCGTCATAATAGCCCCAGTTTTTAAGCCGTCTTTGAATTTCCCGAACAGTTTCTCCTCTGGCCCCCCATGAATACACACTGCCTGAAGTCGTAGTGGTGCCTGTACTGATCCCTATTTTCCTTAAAGTTGCAGGCCCAGCGATACCGTCTACTTTGATTCCGTTTTTCTCTTGAAACTTTCTTACTGCCAGCCAGGTTTGATAGCCGTATTTGCCATCCACGGCTCCGTTATAATATCCCCATTGCTTTAACTTAGTCTGGATCTCCCTGACAGTGGATCCTTCAGAGCCCCAGGTATATGTAGCAGCTTCTACCGCATCGGGTGTGATATGTTCTGTAAAAAATGCAGTACCCGTACTAATCATCATGGTAAAAAGCAATACGATCAGAATCACTCTTCTGGTATTCATGCATAACCTCCTCTAGCCCTTATAAGAGTACTGATAGTATTATTTGTTAAAATCAATTTTTTATCCCTTAAACATAGAAAGAGTTTCTCCCTCTCTCAAGGATTTCCTATGTAACAAGAAAGAGTTTCGCTCGCGAAACTCTAGCGCCGAGCGCGGTCGGCAAAGCCGACAAAATACAATATACGAGAGTGCGCATCCTGCCCGGAAGGCTTTTTATTGTATAGGAAATCCAGAGGATTTTCCTATACAATAAAAAAAGCAGGTACAACTCTGTACCTGCTTTACTCTCCTACACTTCTTCCAAGGACTCTTATGTAATTCACATAGGGGTCTGCCGTTCCCTGCATTTGACACTCTTCTTCTTTAAGAAGTTTTACATAATCAATAATGTCTTTTGTAAGTCTCTCTCCCGGACAAATAATAGGAATTCCCGGTGGATATGCCATGATCATTTCTGCACAGATGTGTCCTGCGCATTCTTCTAAGGGGACAGCTCTTTTAGGACTGTAGAAAGCATCCCTGGGAGACACAATAAGCTCCGGCATATCCGGCATATAAACGATATTCTTCACCTCATGAACGCCTCGTTTTTTTGCAATATCAGCCACTGCATCAACCAATTTGTCAATATCTTCTTTTCTGTCCCCCAAAGTGATAATGGCCATGATATTATAAATATCTGACATTTCAACCTGAATATTGTATTCCTTTCTTAAAATCTTCTCCATCTCAAACCCAGTAATGCCAAGCCTTCTCACATGAATACCAAGCTTTGTTTCATCGAAATCAAAACATCCCGGAGTTCCTACCAGTTCTCTTCCGAAGGCATAAACCCCTTCTATTTCATTTAATCTTTTTCTGGCATACCTGCAGAGCTCCAGAGTCTCTGTAAGCATTTCTTCCCCTTTGGTTGCCATAAGTTTTCTCGAGGTATCAATAGATGCCATCAAAAGATAAGACGCGCTGGTAGTAAAGTTTAGGTTTAATACCTGTTTTACAACTTCTTTTTCAATCATATTTCCCCTGAGAAGCAATACAGAGCTTTGAGTTAAACTTCCTCCGGTTTTATGCGTACTGCATGCACTCATATCTGCTCCCACTTCCATGGCTGTCAGAGGAAATTCATCATGGAAATGCATATGGGCTCCATGGGCTTCATCCACTAACACGGCCGTACCGTTTCTGTGAGCACTTCGAACAATGGTTTTTAAATCCGATACTGCCCCGTAATAAGTAGGATTGACAACAAAAACCGCTTTTGCAAAATCATGGACTTCCAGTGCCTTTTTGATTACTGCTGCCGATACACCCATGGCAATTCCCAGTTCTTCATTAATTTCTGAGGGAACATAAATCGGAATTGCACCGGCTAAAATGATACCCCCTATGGTAGATTTGTGAGCATTTCTCGGGATAATAATTTGTTCTCCCGGCCTTACAGCACTCATGATCATTGCCTGTATTCCGGAAGTTGTTCCATTGACAAGAAAAAAGGCCTCTTCCGCTCCAAAAGCATCTGCCACATATTCTTCGGCTTCTTTTATGACTGAAATAGGATTGCAGGCATTATCAAGGTCTTCCATCCCGTTTACGTCTGCTTTCATTGTATTCTCACCGAAGAATTCCAAAAGTTCCGGATTGCCTCTTCCATATTTGTGACCCGGCACATGAAAGGGTATGACATCTTTATTCATATGTTCTTTTAAAGCGGTGAATAATGGGGTCTTTGTATGATCTATTCTTCTCAACTGCCTGCCTCCAATTCTTTGCTATAATGTTATTAGGCCGGTAAAGCCGACAAAATACAATATGCGCGAGTGCACATCCTGCCCGAAGGGCTTTTATATTGCACAGGAATCTGGAAGAATTTCCTATGTAATATAAAACAAACAAAACAATATAATATTAATCAAAACTATTATTGCTTGCAATAGAAAAAAAAAGAATTATGAAAAATTCATAATTCTTTTTTTACAAATTGGTGTTTTTTGTCTTCTTTTCTTTCTTGCCACCATTCTACAATTTTCAGTTTAATTTTAATAGGAATGTCTTCTTCATAACTTGCCCTGGTAACTAATCTATACTCTTCATCACCAAGCACACTTTTTAATTCTTCTTTCGTTTCTTCTGGCACTACCCCATGGGTAACATCCACAAAACAGAGGGGCGGAAACATAACACACCACCAATTTTTCCCCTCTCCTTTCCCAATGGTTACCTTAAGTGCCTCATATTCTCCTGTTGGAAGAACAATATCACCATATTGCTTAGTAGGAAACACTGCCGGTCCCAGAGCAACTTTGACCGGATAGGACTTGCCCCATTTTTTAACAACTTCTTCGGCAATCGCTTTCATCTTGTCCATATTTTCTATAAGAAGCTTTCTTGATCCTTCGATCGAAGAAGAATCTGAAAGAATAGGGCTCATTTCTTTTAAAATAGCATCCCTTACTTCTTTCTTTAACTCCTGATCTTCTTCTGAATCACTGTTGGCAATCACATGAAAGCGAATAACATATTCGGCTATACCTGTTTGGATTGTTTCAGAATATGCTTTTGTATAATGAAGAATAATTCCTGTAATCAATGAACCTAAAATAAGTGATGCGATTAGAAAATTTTTTTCTTTCTTAAACCAATTTAATATTTTCATTTTTATTCCCCCTTTTCAATTTATTTTTATTATTTCCATTTATATTCTTTCTATACAGAAGAATCTATTTTGATTGTCCTATACGGCGAATATTGATCTGAACATCTATTGAAATAGGCAAAGTTTCAAATACTTCTTCCCAATGATCCTTCACTTTTTCCCATTCCTTCGGTTTTTGTCTTTCTAATTCTTTGCCGATACCTACAACATCTGCCTGATATTTTTCCTGGAGGGTTTTAAGGGAATTCTCTACTTCTTCTTTAATAGACTTCTCAATGGCTTCTTCCACTTTTTTTATTTCTTCCACATTTAATATGTTTCTATCCAATATGAATTCATCGAGATTTCCTTCTGCCTGGATGGTAATATGGCAGGAAAGCTCATTATCTTTATTCATAAATTTCATTTCTGATTTTGCATTGGATACATGATAAGCCACATGAAAGTCTTCATAGGGGGCACTGATTTCTAATCTCTGATTTTTCTTTCGTAGCCAGAGGGCCCCTCTGGTTTGTTGTTCATCCAGCCAACCCTTTAACTCATAATCTTTAATAATAGCTGCACCGGCAATTTTAATATCTTTTTCTCCTATAGAAAGCTTTGGAATCATTGCCATCTTATCTTCCTGGAAGTTTTGCAAAAGTTCTCCCAAATCCTTCTCTTGAAACCGCATGGTTTCATTTTTATTACTTTCAAATAACTGATTAATATAAATACTAACCAAAGGATTACCTTCTGGAATAATTTGAATAGCTTCTGTAGCAAGCCCATCAATCGCTACAATAGGAATACTTCTGCTAAAATCAGAATTTCTTTGAAGAGTATCCAAAACCTCTTTAAATAATACTTTATCTTTTAGAAGTTCTTTCCCAAATATAATGGACTTAATGTGCCCGAAATAAGGAGATTTATTAAGACGCCCTCCAAGGCCCTTATAAGTATTAGAAAAAGTTGGTCCACTGCTAATCATGACAAACTTCGGCTCATCACTTAAACCTTGTTCTCCTGCAAATTTAGCAATATTGGGAAAAGAAAAGGCAACCCTATATTTTGTTTTGTCGTTATTTAAGCTTGGATCGTCTTTCGCTTCATCAAAAATAAATTTATCTATTCCTAACCCCAGTACAAACGCTCTTCTGTCAATACTCATATTATCCCAACATCCTGTAAGCAGGGCTAAATTTAAAATCATACAAAGCAATAAAATTTTATTTTTCTTCAATGGACTCACCCAGCTTTCTTATCTTGGCCACAATTAATAAAAGAAGAGGAATGGGCAGCAAAAACAGTATTCTAATATACTTACGGAGAAATTCAATCCAATTAAAGGCCTCCACAATATTGTCAGGAATAAGAGAAATTAAGTATATGATTGGAACCAAAGGAAGTACCAAAAATTTATGTTCTTCTGCTTTTAAAATTCTTGTCAGTATAAAACTAATGAAGTACATCAATGTACTAATAAAAGAAAATACGATCAAAATCCAAAAAATCGTCATCAGTGCATCTTGTCTTTCAACAAAAGCTCCCGGAATTTCTATGATCTGCATTAAGGTCATAACCGGCCATATCTGTTGTTTTGTGCCAACAGATCCCAGTACACTGACTGTAATAATAGTTAAAATGACATTTATTATTCCCGTAAAGGTGATAGCAATAAAACTAACCCGTCTTGCTTTCTTAAGATCATTGACAAGGGGGCCCACCAGTAAAATTAGCTCTATTGGCGTATAGATAAATGATAAAAAATAACTGCCTTTTAAAAGTCTCGGAAAAGGTGTCGTAAAAATGGGTTTTAAATTAGAAAAGTCAGTGTCTGGAAGTACAAACAGCAAAATAGCAATTAAAGGTATAAATATGATAAAAACAAGAATTTCGCCAAGTCTTGCATTACATTCATATCCCTTACGTACCAGATAAGCACATGTAAGAAGCATGGACGCCATGATGATTTCAATAGGCGTCCTCGGAAGTAAAACCTGTTTGACCAGTTCTCCAAAAATTCTCAATTCCATAGCCATGGTAATACTGAGCTTGATTGAAAAAAGAAGACTGAGAAAGATTCCTACTGATTTCGATAGCACTTTGGAAGAAAATTCTACAAACGTATCTTCTGGAAAACGCTTAACAATACTGGTGATCGTATACCCGTATATAAAAGCTAACAGCGTTGCTCCTATGACAGCAATCCATGCATCCTGGTTAGCAATTTCTACCGCCATTCTGGGAAAAGAGAGTATAGAAACACTAAATAAATCTAAAATGAGTAGAATTTCTACCTGACGAACGGATACCTTATCATTTTTTGAAAACATAGTGTCCTCCTACTCATTCTTTTTCTTGTTCGTTCTTAATCGCACTCTTTTATCAGCTCTCGAAAAAATAGGTCTTTTGTTCATCATAAATACTGGAAGTCTAAAAACGGAATCTTTTAAATCCTCATAATCATTGATGCCAGAAGCAACAAAGGGAGACATATAGGGCATATTAAAGCTCTTAAGAGAAACCAGATGAATAAGGACAATTAAAACTCCCAGCAAAAATCCATACAATCCAAATATAGACGAAAGACCAATGATCAAATATTTTACAAGACGAAATCCTACCGTCAGAGCATTATCAGGAATCGCAAAACTGGAGATCGCCGTAACAGCTACTACAATAACAACAATAGGACTTACAATTTTTGCTTCAACAGCAGCTTGTCCTATGATCAGTCCTCCTACAATTCCAATGGTGCTGCCTATAGGCCCCGGAAGCCTCGTGCCTGCTTCCCGGAGAAGCTCAAAAGCCAATTCCATTAAAACTACCTCTACAACTGAAGGAAATGGCACCTGTTCTCTTGAAGCAGCGATCGCCATTGTAAGCTGAGTTGGAATCATTGAAGGATGATAATCTGTCAATGCCAGATACAAGCCGGGGACCCCCGCTGCAAAAAAAGCTGCCATATAACGGATCATTCTTGTAAAACTCATAATGCTCCAGCGCTGATAATAGTCCTCCGAAGATTGAAAAAAATTGTTTAAAGTCGTTGGGACGAGTAAAACAAAAGGTGTATTATCTACAATGATAGCAATTCTTCCTTCAAGGATGGCAGAAGCTGCTTTATCCGGCCTCTGGGTTGCCTGAATCTGGGGAAAAGGGCTTCTCCAATCATCTTCTATAAGTTGTTCCAGCTGCCCACTGTCCAGAATTCCATCAATCTTAAAATCCGTCAGGCGTCTTTCTAGATCTTCTAAGATATCTTTTCTCACAATATCTTCTATATACATAAGAGCAATATCCGTTCTGCTTCTTGTGCCTATCTGAAGCTGCTTGACCTTAAGTTTGGTGTCTCTTATTCTTCTTCTGATTAAAACAGTATTCATCCTAAGTGCTTCGCTAAAACCTTCTTTTGGACCTCTTACCACAACTTCCGAATCCGGTTCCTGGATCCCTCGATTTGGCCATCCCTTTGTAGCAACCACTATAACTTTCGCATAACCGTCAATGAATAAAATCGTATCTCCCGATAAAATGGCCAAAGCTGCTTCATCCAAAGTATCTACTTCTTTAATATCCGCAGTGGCAATGCCCCCGTCCCGGATAAAGTCATAAATAGATGATCTGATTTTATCCATATGGGGCGGAACACCTCTTACCTGAAGCATAAGCTGTTCTAATAAAGACTCTTCGATAATGCGGCGATCAATCATCAAATCAATATAAGCAACATACATATTGACTTCTTTATGAATACCTACAGGAAACTTTCTGCTGACAAAGTCTCCGCAATCTTTAAAGAGTAACTCTAAATTCTTAATATTTTCTTCTAAGTCTTTGGAAAGAGGGAGTGTCACTTTATTATCTGCATCATGGAATTTATCTTCCCATCGTTCTTTACTCAGTTTATTTCCTACCCATCTTCTTAATATCTTCATCTTATGCCTCCAAATCAGGTTAATAGCTTAATAAATAGAAAAAAAGCTACTCCTCCGATCATATAAATTAATCCAATCCATTTTGCCCATCTGGCCTCTTTTAGATTTTTTTGATACTTTAGGGTTTTACAATCTACAAAAAGGGTATATATTCCAATACCAACTGTGAGAATCATTGGCCATATGGAATAAATACTTAATAATTTTTTAAGTACCCTATCCATTTATTCTTCTCAACTCCTCGTTTTGTATTCATTTTCTGTAGTTTTCTTTTTTTTATACACTCATAAAGTCAAAAAAATAAAGCCTTCAGGTAATACCTGAAGGCTTTATTTTGATGTTCCTTTTCGTATATATTGAATAACTGCGTCCTCCTGATTCTTGATATGCCTTGCTGCCACCGATTCACCAAGTGTAGCATCCCTATTTTCAATGGCAAATACAATTTGCTCATGTTCTTCATTAATCACTTTAAAGTTATCAAAACTCTTTAAATACGCTACCCTATATCTATGAATTTGCTCTCTTAAGTTATTGACTATTTGAATAAGCTTTTCATTTTTAGTGGATCTAAAAATAATATCATGAAATTCTACGTCTTTTTCAATCATCATTTCTATGTCTTCCCGTTTTGCTGCCTCGGAAAATTCTCTCATAACCCGCTTTAAATTGCTTAAATCTTTATCATCCATGTTTTTACAGGCCAGTTTTACAGCCAATTCTTCCAAGGCACCTCGCACTTCCAGAACATCTTGAATGTCCTTTTCAGTAATTTCGGCAACCTGTGCGCCTTTTCTGGGCACCATTACTACAAAACCTTCTAACTCCAGTTTTCTGATGGCTTCTCTGACAGGCGTCCTGCTAACCCCCATCTTTTCTGCCAGCTGCTTTTCCATCAGTCTTTCTCCCGGCTTTAAATCTCCGGACAAAATTGCTTTTCTAAGAGCATTAAATACAACATCCCTCAGGGGAAGATAATCGTTTAAATTTACGTTTACGTTTAATGTGTCTTTGTCCATCATACTCTCTCCCTATTAAATATAGTGGTAACGAAAATATCCTTAGCTTTACTGTGTAACCTGAGTTCTTTGGCCGCAGCCTGGGCATCTTTACTGTTTTCAAAAAGTCCGAAGACTGAAGGGCCACTGCCGCTCATAAGTGATCCTAGAGCACCATATTCTACCAAAGTGTTTTTAATCTCCTCAATAATAGGGTGTTCCTCTATTGTAACACTTTCTAATACATTTCCCAGATTCTTTGCAATTTTTCTTAAATCTCTCTTTTTAATTCCTTCGATTACCTCTTCTGTATTAGGGTGAAAAGATATTTCTTCTAAATTAAGGCTTTTGTAGACATGGGCAGTAGACACGCTGATCGGAGGCTTTGCAATCACCACATGACAAAAAGGCATTGGCGGAAGCTTTGTCAGTCGCTCTCCTATCCCCTGAGCCAGAGCAGTTCCTGTTAAAATGCAATAAGGAATATCTGCTCCTAATTTCACTCCTAAATCCATCAAGTCAGTTTTTTGAAGATTCAGATCAAACAGTGTATTCAATCCTACAAAAACCGCAGCTGCATCAGAACTCCCTCCTGCAAGACCTGCGGCAACGGGTATTCTTTTTTTCAGTTCAATTAAAATACCTTGATCTATGTTGTAAGTTTCCACCATTAATTTTGCTGCTTTGTAAGCCAGATTTCTTTCATCCTCCGGAAGCCATTTTAAATCCGTTTTTAGCTTGATTCCCGACGCTCTCATCTTTCTAATTGTAATATAATCGTATAGGTTAACGGTCTGCATAATCATCTCTACTTCATGATATCCGTCAGGCCTTTTACCTATAACATCAAGAGTTAAATTAATTTTTGCCCGCGCCTTCAACTCAATCTCATGCATAATAAAATTCACCCTGTTTTCAGTCCAAAGTATGTATACTTTATATTATATACATTGTACCAAATATAAGTCAACAAATATCCATATAGTATATACATTGTACCAAATAGGAGGGAGCAAACAACCATGGAAACCCTGTACATTTCAGTATTGATCCCATTTAGGAAATATGGCGGAATTTCCTATACAATAAAAAAGGCTTGCAGTGCAAGCCCTATACATTCAATACTTTTTTAATAATCAAAAGTTTTTGTCCTGGATATAACTTTTCAGGATTTTCAATGTCGTTAATCGTTGTCAGTTCTTCAATGGTAGCATTATATTTTTTTGCAATCTTCCATAAAGTGTCTCCATTCTGCACGATATAAATGATTAAACTGGGCATATTCATAAGAACTTCCGGATCTATGTCTTGTTCTGTCATATCCATGATGATCTCTATTTCCTGTTCATCCATAACTTCAACATCCAGTTGAAGGGTTAATTTTACTTCCACATCTCTTCCTGAACTGGTATTGCATAAAATATCATCCACATCAACTCTCACATCGGCTTTTTTATCCAGGGAAACGCCCTTTAGATCTACACTTTGTCTAAAAGGTATAAGCCCATCGTAAACATAGATAGGATTTTCCTTATCGTCTGTAATATAGGTTAATTGAATATCAGTACTGCCTTCTACCATCATTTTATCATCCAGAAGGCGTACTTCTTCTACATGAGGTTTTGCCTGTATATTATAAACATAGGCAACATTTGGCGCACTGGTGTCCAGGTTTAAGACTTCTTTCAACACAAGGCTGTCACGCTTTTTGTTTAAGAGTTTTTGATAAGGAATTCTTTCCTTCTTAAGTTTAATATCTTTACCCGGGCAATAAGCATCATCTATAATCTGTATTTCTTCCACAGAAATAATTTTTACATTCACAAGTAGAACCACTTCTACTTCCAAAACTCTTTCTTCTCCGTCTAAATCCGGACGAATTTGAATGTATTGATTTAAGATCTTGATATCTGTATTGCAATACATGCCTTCTTCTGCTCCAGGGCATTCTATGGTTCCGTTAAAGGGGATTTGATGTTCCATATAATCCATTTCATTTTCTCCCATAGCCCCTGCATAAAGTGTCCTGATATTAAGATTTCCCTTTACAGAAACAACTCCTTCTCCCACCTTAGATTCTTTGTTGCAAATTCTTATATCGGTTTTTAGAACTTCCTGTATATTGGGCTTACCTGCAGGTACCATAAGTTCATCTTTTATAATCATTTTGTCCTGATTGGTTGCGGCTGTTCGATAAAAGGTAAAAGGCTGCATCTGAAGCTGAATGGGCAGAGGACTTTTGGCATTGACGATGATATCACTCTTTCTTTTTTCCGATACTTTTGCCCCGATCGAAACGATGGCTTTAACATTTAACTTTCTGCTGTTAATCCATGTGTAGTCTAAATGCTCTAAATCATACTCCATAGTATAGAACATATCTTTTTTGATTCCGTCCATATTGATAAAATCATCCAGGGTCAATGTTCCCACCATACTATGTACCAACCTATCCGAACCGTCTGCAGCATAGAGCACATACACTTTAATTTGTCCTTTATAATTAAGTCTGTCTGCAGAAATGTCCACTTGTTCCAGTTCAATTTTCCCATCAATTTTTAAAACTTTTGCCATATCCGGTTTAACGTCGGGAACAATAAGATCCTCTTCTACAATAACCTGGGTAGTTTCTTTGCGGACAGGCTGATCAAATTCTATGGTTTCTTTTATTAGTTCTAATGACATAAATTTCCCTCCTTAGGACCTTTGTCTATATAAAATGTATGAGTGATCCTAAGACATTTATGACTAGAAAAATAAAAAAAGAACAAAATCACATGAGCTGACTTTGTTCTTGATCTCCTTCATTATAAAAAGAAAGTTCGACTGTTTGAGTGAGAATATCGGTGTAGCTGTAAGAAACTCTTCTAAAAGTATTTTCAAATGTATTTTTAACTTTAACGACGAAAACATTAGAGTAAGCATCTTCTAGTATACCTTCATTGATGACAGTTTTTTTCCTTCCTTTGTTTGTCTTAAGTTTAACCTTAGTACCTACAAACCCTTCAATGTCTTTCCGAATTTGGGAAAGATCTTGCGGAACTATCACTTACATCACCTCATCCTATGTCACTTAATTTAGTATATCACAAATCAGTCGTAATGTCAATAAATTTTTGATTATATCAAAATTCTTGATACCATGTCAATAGATTTACCAAAAATTCAAATTCAAAAACTTTCAAAAAACTACAAAAAACTTGGGGCTCCTTCTCTGTACTTTCCTCTTGTCTGAAAGCCCCCTATCCCCTTAATTCCTGTAATAGTGTTTTCTATGATTTCATTAATGGATAGAATAGTAGCCATGGATGTATAAGCTATTTTTTCACAAATAAACACCGGATCCAGGGCATGGATCATGACTCTTTCCGGAGAACTGGCAAAATTTGCTCCTGCTTCGATTAAAGCTTCATAATTGGATTGGCAGGCACCTGCAAATATAACCAGTTGATCCATATTTGGTTCATAGTCTCTTGCTTTTTTTACTGCTTCAACAAAAAATTTAGAGTTTCTATAATTATTGATGTCTTTATAGTTTTCCGCTCCCTTTGAAATCGAATCATGCCCTGTAATGACTAATATATCCGGTCTATGTTCCTGCAAAAGAGATAAAATTTGAACAGGGTGCTCCCGTTCCTCTAAAGTTTTTCCAACCACATCAATTTTGAGCTCCTCGTAGTATTTCAAGCAAATTCTTAAATACTCTGGGTCTCCATCGACATGAAGCACCTTTCCCGGCTTTTTTAAGATAGATTCGCCCCTTGCAACTTTTCGACTTTCTTCTGACAATCTTTTTTTTAAAATAGCTCTTACATTTTTTTCTGCCTGAAGTAAAGCCATTTCATGATATGGATTGGGGGCACCATAGTAAACCTTTTGCAGATCCTGCCAGGGAGCATCTGCCAAAACTCTATAGCTTAAGCCAACTAATTTTACCATTCCATAAGGAGTAATCTCGGTTATACGAAAGTACATATCTCCCCCATAAGATTTTCTGACAACTATATCTCCCACCTTTAGCATATGGATTCTCCCTTCCATCAGCTCATAATCCATATTATGTAAATAAAAGGAGCGGTGCTACAATAAAATACGGCTACGCAGCACTTGTGAAACAAAAACAGGCGGCCAAAGGCCGCCCAATACTTTTATGTTTTATTCTTTGTATGCAAATTTTAACCATATAGGAGTAATAAGAGTTGTTACAATAACCATAATAATGATGGGAGCAAAGAATGCCTCCTGCATTAATCCAATTGCTGCTCCTTTGTTGGCAACAATCAGTGCAACTTCACCTCTGGAAATCATACCTACACCAATTCTATAAGAGTCTTTTGAAGAATATCCACATAATTTTGCACCTAAACCGCAACCAACAACTTTACTTAGAATAGCAACAACAACAATTAATACTGTAAACAAAATGATGGTTCCATTCATTCCCATTATGGAAGTTTTTATTCCTATGCTTGCAAAAAAGATAGGAGATAAAAGCATATATGAAATAATTTCTACTCTTCTTCCTATATAATGGGCATGAAGGGTATTACACAAAATTAAGCCTGCGATATACGCCCCTGTAATATCTGCTACACCAAATTCTTCTGCCACATAAGACAATATTAAGCAAAAAGCAAGACTAAAGATAGGAATTCTTCTTTTTTTACCTTCGTGCTTACTAAGCCACTGGAAAAAGTAATAAAACAGCATTCCTGCCACAATACATACAACAAAGAACCCTAAGATTTTCAAAAGTACAATCAGGATACTGGGAGAATTGGGACTGGCTGTACTTGTCACTAAAGTTAAAGCAATAATGCCCAAAATATCATCAATAACAGCCGCACCTAAGATAGCCGTTCCAGACTCTGTTTTGAGTTTCCCCATTTCCTGAAGGGTTTCAACGGTGATGCTCACAGAGGTTGCCGTTAAAATCACTCCGATGAATATATCCTGAAGAATATTCTTATTAAAAATTAACGCAATTAAAGTTCCGCATAATAACGGAACCAATACACCAATAATAGCAATAATTAAGGAAGCTTTCCCACTCTTTTTTAATTCTTTTAAATCCGTTTCTAAGCCTGCAGCAAACATTAAAACAATAACTCCAAGTTCTGCAACAGAAGAAAGAAAATCTGTTTCATGCAAGAGATTAATCCCCGCCGGTCCAAGGATCAGGCCTGCAAGAAGCGCCCCCAGTACTTGGGGCATGCTGAAACGCTTAGTAATTAATCCAAATATTTTTGTAAAGGTTAAAATAATTGCAATGTCTAATAAAAAATGCGTAGACATATTAACACCTCTCAAAGTAAAAGAATATCTATATGCTCTGTATAAATTATACAGTTATATTATTAGCGAGCACCAAGATAATATTCTAACACAAAGTTTTAAAGATTCAATAGAATTTTTTATTAAAAAAATATTTATGCCGCACTAGCGAAATTAAAAAAGTTTGATCTCTTGCAAGCAAGACGAACTTCCATTCATAACAAAAAAGAGGCGCTTTAAAAGCACCCCTTTGTATTATATCTGGTTTATTTTTCCCATTACATCTTCTATTAAATTGGCTAGCAGTTCTTTTGCATGCTCTTCATCTTTTCCTTTAACACCAAAGTACATTTTTACCTTGGGCTCTGTACCGGATGGTCTGATACAGAACCATGCGTTATTTTCTAATACAAAATACAGCACATTGGATTTTGGAAGATGGATCTTTGCTTCCTGATTGGTAATCAGATTCTTTGCCATTTGCTTTTCATAATCTCTTAATTCTAATACTTTAAGACCAGCAACTGCTTTTGGCGGATCATTTCTTAAGAATGTCATAATAGACTGTATCTTCTCAAGGCCTTCTATGCCCTTTAAGGTGATGGACTCTAAGGCTTCCTTATAATATCCATACTTTTCATACAGCGCCTGTAAACCTTCATATAATGTCATACCTTTATCTTTATAAACGGCTGCCAGTTCACATGCCAGCATAGAAGCCACCACTGCATCCTTGTCCCTTGCATAGGTGCCTGCCAGATATCCGTAACTTTCCTCAAATCCAAAAAGATATTCATGTTCTCCGGTTTGTTCAAATTCTTTGATTTTTTCTCCGATAAATTTGAATCCAGTTAATACTTCTAACAGGGTAATATCATATTCCTTGGCAATGGCTCTTGCCATTTCTGTTGTAACGATGGTTTTAATAAGCGCTCCGTTTTTAGGCAGGGTTCCCTTCGCTTTTTTAGCAGACAATAAGTATTCTGCCAAAAGCACTCCTGTCATATTTCCGGTTAAGACAACATATTCTCCCTTTGCATCCCTTACCAAAACACCAACTCTGTCCGCATCAGGGTCTGTCCCTATAATAATGTCGGCATTGTGTTCTTTAGCCAGTTTGATCGCTAAGCCAAATGCCGCAGGATCTTCCGGATTGGGATAAGACACGGTTGAGAATTCAGGGTCTGGATTTTGCTGTTCTGGCACAATGATTACATTTTTAAATCCTACTTCTTTTAAAACTCTCATAACCGGCTTATGGCCTGTTCCATGAAGCGGTGTATACACAATCGTGAAATCATCCGCCATTTTTTTAATAATATCTCCATTGATGCTTTGGGCTTTTACTTCTTTAATGTATGCATCATTGGCTTCTTCTCCGATAATTTTTAGAAGTCCTGCTTCTTTTGCTTTTTCAGTCTCCATGAGTTTAACTTGTCTAAAGTCTGTAATTTTGTTAACCTCAGCAATGATTTCTGAATCGTATGGTGGAGGTACCTGTGCTCCGTCACTGCCATATACCTTATATCCATTATATTCTTTTGGATTATGGCTTGCAGTAATCACAATGCCTGCCACACAACCTAAATATCTAACGGCAAAGGAAAGCTCCGGTGTTGGTGTAAGTTCTTCGAATACATAGGTTTTTATACCATTTCCATTAAGGACCATAGCGGCTTCAAAGGCAAATTCTCTGGAATAACGTCTTGAATCGTATGCTATAACAACGCCTTTTTCTTTATTCTTTTCAGCATTTTCTAATAAAATATAATTGGCAAGGCCCTGGGTGGCTTTTCTTACAGAATACTTATTCATTCGGTTGGTTCCTGCGCCAATGATTCCCCTAAGTCCTCCTGTACCGAATTCCAGTTCTTTATAAAATCTTTCCTGTATTTCTTTTTCATCACCAGATATATCTTTTAATTCTTTTTTAGTTTCTTCATCAAAGTAGTCATCTTCTAACCACTGATTGTATTTCTCCATAAAATCCATCGCTATAACCCCCAATGCTTGTATTAATGATTAAATATAATTTAACGGATAAAAAACTATTTGTCAATCCTATCCATTTTCATCTGGATTTTTGCTATTATTTTTAATTTGCAAAAATATTTTATCATTTCCTTATTGTCCCATAGCTTCTTGCAGAGTAAACAGGAAGCTCCTTTGCTTTTGAGTCTCATTTAAGCTGATGGGAATCTGAAGGGGACTGTATCCTTCTTTTACAATAGCAATCTTATGTTCTCCATAAGGAAGCTTTGTTTCTACGGGAGATACACCTACATAATTGTCATCTATAAATACTTCTGCCCCGGAAGGATTGGTATCTATGGATACTTTTCCAAGCTTAGAAGTTTCATTGCCAGGTGTTTGTTTTTGAGGCATATCTTCCACTACTTCTTCTTTTTGAAGGTCAATATCAATTCTTTTTGTCTCTTCATTCATTTTAATATCTTTGGACCAGTCTTTATAACCTTCTTTTTTCACTGCCAAATGGTAATCGCCATATTCCAGCAGGATGGTTTCATCTCCCGGATATTCAATATCATTAACGAATACTTTGTAATCTGAAACACCTTTAGCAACTACCCTTAGTTTTCCAACTTTCTTTTGCATTTCTCCTAAATTGATTTCCACAGTCTGCATGGAATCTACCTGGACATTTTTTGCAATTGGCTCATAACCTTCTTTTTTGATGACAATTTTATGGGAGCCTTCTGTTACAGCAATGTTTTTGGCTTCTTGTATGGAAAGGGTCCTGCCGTTATCGATTTCTACCATACCTTCTTCGTCTTTTGAAGCAGTTACATTAATATAGCCATGGGATAGGGTGACTTCAATAAACCAAACCTGGTTTTTATAACCCCTTAAGGTAAGTTCGTCTATCGGATCGATCTGATCTAAGGAAATAGGCTCTCCTTTATACAGAGCAATAAGATTATTTGAATAAGTATAGATATTGTTTCCTATCTCTACAGTCTGCCCTTCTGTATTAATTTTTGCATTTTTAACCCGGGTCTGCTCCCAGGCTTCTCCACTGATTCTAAGATATTTGGGTACCTTACTGCCCTTATCGTACTTTGTTTCAATCATATCCCCAATTTTAAATTCTCTTAGACTCATAGACTGCCCATAGATGTCTTTCATCTCAACGCCATTTTCAATCTGAAGCACGATTTCTTTTTCATTTTCAACATTGAGTATATGAACCGTGTCAGCCCCCACATCTTTTGTGATGATTCCTATCACTTCTTCCATCTCTCCTGTTGCTTTGCTTTCTTCTGGAGTTTTTTCTTCTATTGAGAATTCTTCCTCATCTTTTATCTTATTGGAATTTTTTTTTGTCATTGTGGAGGCTACGATAATAAGTGTAAGAATTAAGATCACCAATCCTCCTATTCCTGTTAAAACCATGAATCGAATAAAATCAGACTGGGTTTTCGCACTCGTTTTCTTTTTTTTGTCAGGCATTTTAACTCCCTCTTTTCAATTCATTTTTTGTACGCCTTTCATTATACACTAAAAAAGTTACAAAAAAAAGAAACCTTTTAGGCTTCCAAAATTAAACTAAAGAGATTCTATATATTTTATAAACTGAGCTACATTTTCTTTTTGCTCTATAATCAGATTTAATTTTCTTAAAAGACTCTGAGAGGCCCACGCTCTTCGAGTATTATAATATCGGTTGCATACTTTTAAAAAGTCATCAGGAAGGATTAAAAGGCTGACTAAAAGATTCTTCTCATCATCTATATTGACTTTGTCCATATATAAAGAAAGAAGCTCATTTGCAATAGTAATATCCCAATTGTGCTTTTTCATAATCTTCTTTAAAACAGAAACTAAATCATAAATGGGAAGACCGTATCTGCATTCTTCAAAATGAGTGACGTATAAAGCCCCACTGGGAGCTATAAGTAAATTATGATATGTATAATCATTATGGCAAAAACATTTTTCTTTTTTTACCTTTTCTTTGGTTTCATTATAATTGGACCGATTAAGCCATTCAAGGGATCTTTTACAAACTTCTTCGTAATATTTATAGTATTTTAAAAAGATTAAGTCAAACTCACTCATATGACTTTGTCTGTTAATTCTTTTCTTCATCGTGGTCAATTCACTGATTCTTTTTTGGACGACCAAAGGCAAGCTTCTTTCATCATATCTGATGCGGCTTCCTTCTAGCGGAATCAGACCTTTTGATACCTTATGCATATCTGCCAGAGTGGAAATCGCTTTTTTAATATCCTCCAGATGATCAAAATCGCATTCTCTTCCATCCACCCAGTCTGTCATGACATAGGCTGTCCCTTCATGGATATAATAGGGGGCATTGTTTTCAGAAATATAAAATCGATCAACCCATTTAAATCCATTTTGATACAGATGTTCTTTCGCACTGTGTTGAAAAAGAAGCTGCGGGATATCTCCATCCACTGCTTGAATGACTTTTATTCCTTGGTTTGTCTCACATATAAAAGAATTTCTAAAGTGCGTATAAGTTTCAAGCTTATATCCAAATCCTTTTACGATTTCTGGGTTTAGCCCTTTCACTGTCTCACCCCCGCTCTATTTACGAATTCACATTTTTAGTGGACTCTTTATATATCTATGAAGATTACAGCAAAAATATGAGGACAGGAATCTATGATTTTAATTTACAATTTGTTCATAAATTGTTCACAGGAGTCAATTATACTATAAGCGATTATCCCCTCAAAAGGAGTGTTCTTATGATAGAGGTCAAAAATTTGTCCAAAACTTATGGTTCCCTAAATGCTGTAAGTGACATCAGTTTTTCTCTTGAAGACGGTGAGATCTTGGGATTTCTGGGACCTAACGGAGCCGGAAAATCAACCACCATGAATATGATCTGTGGATTACTGGTTCCTGACGAAGGAAAAATAGAAATTAACGGAATAGATTTATTAGAATCTCCAAAAAAAGCAAAAAAACATATCGGATATCTTCCTGAAAATCCTCCTTTATATCCTGAAATGACTGTTATGGAATATCTTAAATTTTGCTGTGAGCTAAAAGGTATTGGCAAAAAAAGCAAGGAAGAATCCAGCAGGGTAATGTATCTCTGTGGAATTGAACATGTTAAAAATCGGCTGATCAAAAATCTTTCAAAAGGTTATAAGCAAAGAATTGGGATCGCAGCAGCCCTCACAGGAGATCCTGCCGTACTTATACTGGATGAACCAACAGTAGGCCTTGACCCAAAACAGATTATTGAAATCAGGAATATGATTAAATCCCTGTCAAAAAATCATTCCATTATATTAAGCTCCCATATCCTTCCTGAGGTCAATGCCCTCTGTGACAGGGTCATCATCATGAATAAAGGCAAAATTGCTGCCATAGATACTCCTGAAAATCTGTCCACAGATTTTCAAAGTGTTTCTAAACTTTATGTAGAAGTTGAAGGTCCTAAAGAAGAAGTGTTGTATACTATTTCGTCTCTTCAAGGGATTCTGGCAGTAGAAGTAGTTAAAGAAATAGATGAAAACATTTTTGGATATCAGGTAGAAGGTGAAAAGAATAAGGATCTTCGTCGTCCTTTATTTTATGCTTTGGCAGAGAGCAGAATGCCCATTTTGGAAATGACGGTTAAAAAGATGAGCCTAGAAGACGTATTTTTACATATTACTTTAAATGAAAACACCAGTGAGGAGGAATTAAATCATGTGGATCATCTGTAAAAGAGAATTAAAAGGATACTTTTATTCTCCTCAGGCTTATATACTTATGGGATTTTTCCTGCTGTTAACAGGATTTTTATTCAGTGATTTTGTGATTAGGGCCAGTTCTCCCAACGTTCAATATGCCATGTCCAGTTGGCCTATAATCTTCTTATTCATTGCACCGATGTTAACCATGAAACTTTTTACAGAAGAAAAGAAAAACGGTACAGAAAAGCTCATCTTTTCTTCTCCTGTTTCGGTAGAAATGGTTGTCCTTGGAAAGTTCTTCAGTGCATGCCTGGTTTATTTGATTGCTCTAGGCTTTACGCTGATTCATGTGATCATTGTTTTTATGCTTGGAAAACCGGATATAGGAATTGTTTTTTCCTCATACCTTGGAAATATCCTTCTTGGATTTAGCTTTCTTTCCGTAGGGATTTTCGCTTCCTCCTTAACGGAAAATCAAATTATTGCCGGAGTCATAAGCTTTGGAATGTTGCTGTTTTTCTGGCTTGCGGATCTTATGCAGAATATGTTTTCAGGTGTTTCAAAGGAGTTTATTAAAGTACTGAGTCTTTTTGAACCCTATGCACCTTTCCAAAATGGTATTGTGTCGTTATCGGGAATCATCTATTATCTAAGTTTTACAGGAATATTCCTATTTTTGACCATTAGAGTGATTAAAAGTCGATGGCTTCAGTAGCAAACAAGGAGGTCCCTATGAATAAAAAAAAGTTTCAAAAACATCTAAAATATGGAACAAACTCAGCCATATTTACCATTGCTGTGGTTGGAGCTGTAATTCTTATCAATTTAATGCTTAGTTCTTCTAAGATTAAATGGGATTTAACCCGGGATAAAATATATTCCCTTTCAGAACAGGGAAAAAATGCTCTTAAAAATGTAAATGAGGAAGTAAAAATTCTATTTTTTGCAGAACCCACAGATTCTATTGCAATGGATGTCAATGAGCTCTATGAAAATATGCATAATGTAAACGATAAAATATCCATGGAAATCATTAACCCTATGCAGAATCCAAGCCTTGTGAATGAATATCAGATTACTTCTATGTATACTTCCGTCGTATCATCGGATAAAAGAACCAAGCAAGTCCCTGCCTATGATTTAATCCGAACGAATTATGAAACGGGAGAGCAGTATTTTGATGGAGAAGGCGCTCTCATTCAGGCAATTCTGGATGTTACTGCCGAAAAGCAAACCAAAATATACATCATGGAAGGGCATGGGGAATTTCAAAAAAACAACGATTTGTCTGTTCTAAGTTCTCTTTTGGAGCAGAAAGGGATAACCGTTGAGAGTTACTCTTTAACAGGTAAAAATAAACTGCCTGATGATGCCGACATCCTTTATATCATTGGTCCTCAGATTGACTATACAGTGGATGAAATCAATCTGTTAAAGGACTACCTTAATAAGGGCGGAAAAATGGTATTGGCCTTTAACCACTATACGGAAGGAGAAAATCTTAAAAATCTAAAAGAACTTTCTGCAATTTACGGTATTAATGTGCAGGATAATATTTTAACCGACCCTGTCCGCAATTATTCCGGAGATGAACAAACTCTAATTCCAGAATATGTTTATCACGATATTATAGAAAAGCTTGAAGAAGATAAAATAGCAACCATTATTCCAAAAGCAAGAGAGCTTTCTGTTAATGAAAACAGCGATATGACTACCAATATCATATTGCAAACTTCAGAAGCCCGTCCTATTGCCATAGCTGCTGAAAAAGAACTGGACGGCAATCAGAAAACACAGCTCTTAGTCATTGGAAATTCTTTCTTTGCTCATGACCAGGTGATTGGACTGGCTGGAAACAGTGAAATCTTTTTTGGAGCATTAAAATGGTTTAGTGCGGATTCCTCGATCGTGGATATCCCTGCCAAAACCTATACCTCAGAACCTATTGTACTCGTTGGAAGCCAGGCTATTTTAGTCTTTGGTGTAACGGTTTTATTGGTTCCTCTCTTTGTATTCATATTTGGCGGAATGATATATTTTAGGAGGCGATCTTTGTGAAAAAGATTCTTCCAACCCTTATTGCTTTAGGAGCATTTATACTGGTGTTTGCTTATTATCAATACTTTCAGAAAGAAAAGCTTGCCAAAGAAGATCAAAAAACACATATCTGGCAGGAGGATCAGAATAAAATTACCGAAATAGAGATTTCAGGAGAAAATCAGGCGATAAAAATCAAAAGAAACGGAAGCACATGGGATATTGCTTCTCCCATAGAATACCCGGCAAATTCCTATACAATTGATACAATATTGTCTAACTTCTCTTCTCCTGAAGTCAATGGACTCGTTGAAGAAAATCCAAAAGATTTATCCATTTATGGACTTGATCCTCCAGTTAAAAACATTACTTTAACAACAGATGAAGGTGTATCCAGAGCTTTAAGTCTGGGATATTCTGCTCCTTTAGGAAAAGGATATTATGTGCTGGACCAGGATACAAAAAAAGTATATACAATGGCTGCCTCGCTTTGGAGTGAGGTATCTTTAGAGGTGAATTCCTTCAGAAATAAAAATCTCTTATCTTTTGATGAAGAAGCTGTAAGCAAAATTGAAATAAAAAACAATGACACAACATTTACTATAACTTCCAAAGAAGAAGATCTAAACACCCGATGGTACAGTGGCGATAAAAAATTAAATGAAGTTAAAATAAATACCTTTCTGGCTTCTTTAAGAGGAAAGGTCATCAAAGAATTTACAGTGGATCATCCAGATGAAGAATCCTTGGATCAATACGGACTTAAAACCCCTCGGGCTGCGATAACTTTATATTTAAATGATGAAAAGAATTCAACTTTAACTTTATATGCAGGCAATACAGTAGAAGAAGATGAAGATACTTATGTTACTTTAGCAGATAAGCAATTCATATATAAGGTTCAAGCTACATCTCTGCTCCCGGCAGAGTTAACCATAGATCAGTTTGTTGTCACAGAAAAAGATGAAAAGTAACCTTTTCCTCCCTCCTAAAAAAACCCCATGTTATAAAGAACATACAGCTTCCTGCTTAAGTTCTTTATAACCATGGGGTTTTATGTCATTGAACATATTTTTCTTTTGCACGGGAAAGAAGAATCTCTTTCTTATTGAGTTCAGGATTTTCTATGACGATTTTAAGAAGGTATTCAAGAACTTCACCTATTTGCTTTCCTTCCTTTATACCTGTTTTAATTAAATCCTGGCCATTTACTTCTAAATCTCTTAAAGTAAAACATTCATGTTTTACTTTAATTTCTTCATAAATGGTATACAGATTCTTAATCTTTTCTTCTTTCTCTTCGAAATATACAGGATTTTGAGCCCTGGCATCGGCTAATTGCACTTTTAGAAAGTCCAGGAAAGCTTCTTCTCCTATCTGATAGAGCAACTCTTTTACAGTCTGCTTGTCTTCTTTAATTCTGTAATCGTGCCATTTTATAAGCTTTAAGATATGGTTCATGCTTTTTTTATCAAATCGAAGTCTTTTCATGATTTTTTCTGCTAAGAGAACACTTTTTTCCACATGACCGTGAAAATGGCTGATGCCCTTTTCATCCGTTGTCTTATGTTCCGGTTTTCCAATGTCATGAAATAGCATCGTCCATTTAAGAGGGAGAATGTTATCCACAGCTTCTACTGCTTTTAGGGTATGAATCCCCACATTGTCCACATGATGGGGATGGTTTTGGGCTACTTCAAAACATCTGTCCACTTCAGGGAGAATAAACTTAAGAATACCTGTATCATGCAAGATTATGAATTTATGAATATACTTTGCTAAAAGAATTTTATCCAGTTCTTCTTTTATTCTTTCAGCACTGACATATGAAATAAGATGAGCATTGGTTTTAATAGCCTCTAAGGTATTTTCCTCTATCGTAAAATTCAGCTGGGAAGAAAACCGAATCCCCCTAAGCATTCTAAGAGCATCCTCCTCAAATCTCTTATGGGGATCTCCTACGCAACGTATGCTTTTTTTCTTAATGTCTTCTATGCCTCCTGTAGGGTCTATGAACCCTTCTTGGGGATGGTAGGCAATGGCATTCATCGTAAAATCTCTTCTCGACAAATCTTCTTCCAAATCATTGGTAAAAGTTACTTCTTTGGGCCTTCTATGGTCTTCATATATCCCTTCTATTCTATAGGTAGTGATTTCAAAGTGTTTATTGTTTAATATGACTGTTACGGTTCCATGGGCAATACCTGTATCATAAGTTCTTTTAAACAAACGTTTAACTTCTTCCGGCTTTGCGGAAGTGGTCAAATCCCAGTCCGTAGGTATTCTGTCCATCAAAATATCCCTTACACAGCCACCAACAATATATCCTTCATAACCGTTTTCATTTAAAGTCAGAATGATTTCTTCTACTTCCTTTGGAATATCTATTTGTTTAAGCATTGAGTACCTCCAAAAGTTCTGCATATTCCTTTACTTTATATTTTATATATTATATTAGTTTTCCAATTTTTAAAAGCTTCCATGAATAAATTTATGGAAATCACTTAAACTATGGATGAAAGGAGGCCAAAGCATGGATAAAACTGTAATTGCACTGTTTCATACAAGACAAGACGCTGAAAATGCAGCTTTCGAACTAAGAAGTCAAAATCTTCGTATGGACGATATATCAATTGTTGCAAAAGACAGGGATGATCATAGCTATGAAGGGGAAGAATTAACCAATGACAATATCTCTGACGGCATTACAACAGGAAGTGTCCTGGGTGGTCTTGCAGGCCTTTTAATAGGTGCAGGTTCCTTTGCCATTCCCGGTCTTGGAGTTATTGCAGCGGCAGGGCCCATTGCCGGCTTACTGTCTGGCGCAGTTACCGGCGGCATCGTAGGAGGTCTTATTGACCTGGGTGTTCCTGAAAGCGCTACACCCCGTTATGAACAAGGCTTAAAAGAAGGCAAAGTGATTTTAACAACCAAAGCTACAGAAGAAAACGTAGATGCGGTTACCGATATCCTTAAAAACTTTGGAGGGTACGATGTAGAGGTACACTAAAAATAGCCCCTGAAATCAGGGGCCATTTTAAATTTATTTATTTTTTAATATGCTTTACCCCAGTATAGCATATCTTTGGCAGGTTTTCCACAACATACACAGGTATCAGATATTTTTTCCTGCTCAAAAGGAATGCATCTGGAGGTAGCGCCTGTTTCTTCTTTAATTTTGATTTCGCAGGCTTCGTCTCCACACCACATTGCTTTAATAAAGCCAGGGGTATTGGTGATGATTTCTTTAAATTCATCGAAAGTCCTTGCCACATAAGTTTTAGTATCCCTCATGGCTCTTGCTTTTTCAAGCAAGTCTCTTTGAAGGCTATCCATAAGTTCTGGAATTCTGGTTTCCAGTTCATCCATAGAAACAGTGATTTTTTCTCTTGTATCTCTTCTTACCAATACAACTTGATTATTTTCAATATCCTTTGGTCCTATTTCTAAACGGAAAGGTACCCCTTTCATTTCATATTCACTGAATTTCCATCCAGGCATCTTATCACTGTCATCTAAATCTACTCTTACAATAGCAGAAAGTCTTTCTTTTAATTCACGGGCTTTTTCAAGTACCCCTTCTTTATGGGCAGCAATAGGAATAATAACAAGTTGAGTTGGTGCAATTCTTGGAGGAAGTACCAGACCGCTGTTGTCTCCATGAACCATGATGACAGCACCTATGAGTCTTGTAGTCATTCCCCAGGAAGTTTGATGCACATATTTTAATTCATTGTTTTTATCTGTATATTGGATGCCAAATGCTCTTGCAAAGCCATCTCCAAAGTTATGGCTGGTTCCTGATTGCAAGGCCTTTCCGTCATGCATCAAACTTTCGATGGTATAGGTTTCCTTTGCCCCTGCAAATTTTTCTTTATCGGTTTTTCTGCCTTTAACCACAGGAATTGCAAGGACATTTTCACAGAACTCTGCATAAACATTTAACATCCTGATGGTTTCTTCCTGAGCTTCTTCAGCAGTTGCATGGGCTGTATGACCTTCCTGCCATAAGAATTCCAAAGTTCTTAGGAATGGTCTTGTGGTCTTTTCCCAACGTACTACAGAACACCATTGATTGTATAATTTTGGCAAATCTCTGTAAGACTGAATCACATTGGCATAATGCTCACAAAACAGAGTTTCAGAAGTTGGTCTCACGCAAAGACGTTCGGTTAATTGCTCGCTTCCGCCATGGGTAACCCAAGCCACTTCCGGAGCAAATCCTTCTACGTGGTCTTTTTCTTTTTGAAGTAAGCTTTCAGGGATAAACATAGGCATGTATACATTCTTATGCCCTGTTTCTTTAAAGCGTTTATCCAATTGCTGTTGAATCAGTTCCCAAATGGCATAACCATAAGGTTGAAGGATCATACATCCTCTGACACTGGAGTAGTCTATTAATTCTGCCTTTTTTACCACATCGGTATACCATTGTGCAAAGTCTTTTTCCATATCGGTGATTTCTTGAACGAACTTCTTATCTTTTCCCATATTCATTTCCCCTCTTTATTTTTTTAATGACAAGCAAGAAAGCATTTCGCTTGCAAAACTCTTGCGCCAAACGTAGTGGACAAAGCCGGTAAAATACAATATGTGCGAGTGTTCATCCTTTCCGGAGGACTTTTTTATTAATAGAAATTTCGGAAGAATTTCCTACACAAATAAAAAAACCTCCATCCCAAAAAGGGACCGAGGTTATCGGCGGTACCACCCTAATAATGCCAAGATATTAAAAATACCAAATATCTTTAATATCAAGCATCTCTCATTTAAATAACGATAGCCAAACTACCGCTGCATTCATCATGCAGAACTCCAAGGCGGGACATAAATAAGCTTTTTAGAAATCTTTCACCAACCGATTTCCTCTCTGTGAAAAAACTTTATTTATGATTCCTCTTCACTGTCTTTGTCCTTATTATTTGGCTTTATGATAAAGCATAAATCCTTAAGTTGTCAAGGGTAAATCCTTTTTTACAGCCAAAGATTCGTAATTAAATTAAAGACTGGAATAGTGATCACAGAAAGTAGGGTAGAAACTGCTATAATCTGTGCCCCATATTCCCCATCCACATTATATTTGGCAGGAAACAGGGTGATGGATGCCGCCGCCGGACAAGCACAGCCTATAACATTGACCATTACTACTTCATGAGCACCGGGCATCCAGTTTGCAACGCCTAGGATCTTAATAATGATTAGCATAATCATAGGAAGTAAAATTAATCTTAGGGCTGTAACAAAATAAATTCGTTTATTGGTAAAGGTAGATTTTAAATCAATATTGGCTAAAAAAACACCTGTTGTAATCATGGCTAGAGGCGTATTCATATCTGAAATGCTTCCCATAACTTCTGTAATCATATCGGGAACAGGGATTTGAGTGCAGTAAAGAAGTAACCCTATTGCAAAAGCAATAAGTGCCGGATTGCTTATAATGGATCTTAGATTAAACTTTTTCTCCCCGCTTAAGAGCATCACCCCATGGGTCCACAAAACGATATTAAAGATGCTGATATAAGCCACAGCATAAAATATCCCTATATCCCCAACTGCAGCATAAATTAAAGGAATCCCCATAAAACCACAATTTGAATAAATTACACCCATTCTTTCAATGCGGTACCCTACATCTTCTCTTTCTTTTATGAGCAGGGATGACACAATAATCGCTATCATATGAAACAATGCCGCAAGGCCAATGGCCAGAAATATGCCTAATAAATGCTGCCTTTCCATTGGGCGGATATAACTTTTAATCACAACACAAACCATAATTACCGTCACTATAAAATTAGAAAATTGCTTTCCTGACTGGGAAGTAATGATTTTCTTTTTCACACAGAATATCCCGATCAAAACATATATAAATATGAGTAAAACCCGTCTTCCTACCAGTAATGCTTCTGCCATTCTATGCCCCCCTGAGTAAGTAATCAATAAAGTATATTAAGAAAAATAATCTTAAAAAAACATCCTAAAAATATTATTATACCATATTTTATAACTGCTTTAACTTTTATGTTATCTTTTTTACTTAAAAATATCAATATACATCACCATATTTTATAAAAACATTAAAAACCATAAATGAAAAAATGAAAAGGACAAAAGTCAGAATGACTTTTGTCCTTTCTTTAGATTACAAAGCAAATTTGTTTACCATAAGAGTGAGATTGTTTGATAACTCATTAAGCTTATTGACCGTAATTTCTATGGTTTGCACACTGGCTAACTGCTGTTCTGTTAAAGCCGTAACTTCCTGAGAATTTGCACAGGTTTGCTGTGAAGTAATCAAAATATTTTCCACCATTGCCACACTGCTTTCCGTACTTTTAGTCACTTCTATAATTTGCTTTGTGATCGAGTTAATATATTTAGACATATCTTTCATCTTATTATAGATCTCAAACAAGGCAATATTGGTTTTCTTAACAGTCTGGTCCTGTTCTTCCACAGTCTCGCGACCTTTGATCATATATTCTGCCACGCCTTGTATCTGTTGCTGAATCTCCTTTATAAAATGATTGATAGAAACTGTCTGTTCAGCAGTTTTTATAGCCAGCTTCCTAATCTCATCAGCTACTACAGCAAAACCTTTTCCGGCTTCTCCTGCCCTTGCCGACTCTATAGCTGCATTTAGAGACAATAAATTGGTTTGATCTGAAATGGAACGAATAACTCCCGTCACAGAAGAAATTTCTATGGATTTTTCTTCAAGCAGTTTAATCTGCTCATTTAACCAGTTAAAAGTCTTTATAGTTTCATTGGATTTGGCAGACAGATCTTCTGTTGCCATACTTCCTTGTTCTACGGCCATTTCTACTTCATCTGTAATTTTGCTCATGTAGGTTATAGTGTCTCTTGTATGTTGTGCAGATTTAGAAATCACTTGCATTGCTGATGTGCCTTTCTCTACATCCATTGCCAGAACTTGATTGGAATGGGCAATTTCATTGATTGCTTTTGCAACTTCTTTTGAATTGTTAACAGTTTGATCGATACTCTGTTTTGTATCTTGTATAGCCGTATGCAGAATATCCGTAGAATCTTTAATATTGGAGGTTAATTCTCTTAATGTATGAATCATGCCATTAAAACCATTGGTAAGAATGCCTATTTCATCCTTACTCTTGATATTGGTGATCTTTACAGAAAGATCTCCTTTCTCAACTTCCTTCATTGCTTTAGACAGAAATTCAATAGGTTTCATCTGTTGGGTCATAATCACATAGACAAGGATTCCTGATAAGATCAGAACGATTGTTCCAAATAGAATCAATGTCCTCAGCGCTGTTTTTTGCGCAGCTATAAATTCGTCATAAACACCGGATAGAGCAACAAATATATCCCAATCCTGATGATAGGTGTAGTACGCGAACTTTTCCTTCCCTTCCCAAATATAAGAAATCATTCTTACTTTTGCTCGGCCATATCCATTATTATTCACATTGTCTTTATTGTCCAACATGATCTGAGCAAAAGGATATTGCAGTGCATCGGTACCTATAAGCTCTTTCTTGGGATGAAAGACAAATTTTCCTTCGCCGCTGATGATAAAACCGTATCCGGTTTTACCAATCACCCGATTGGAAAGATATTTCACAAATTGATTCTTTGCTGCCTCTTCTGATGGTGCTACTGCTCTAAAACCTTCTATAATGCTAAAAAGGCTGGCTGTTTGCTGGTCCATTTGGGTATACAATATCTGATCGCTTTGAGTAACCGTCGTATGATAACTTGGAATGCCTATTCCTAACGCAGTAACTAAGATGATGAGTAGTGTAGCAATTACCATCTTATCGCTGATTTTCTTCATATATATCCCACTCCATTTTAAAGAGGACAACAAGTATTACTCTTACTTTTTCCTTGTCATTACATCAAATACTACTGCCCCTACAAGTACAATACCTTTGATCATATACTGATAAGAAATACCTATTCCCATCAAGTTCATACCACTGGTCAATGCCATCATAACCAATGCACCTACAATAGAACCGGTTACTTTACCCACACCTCCGGCTGCCGATACACCACCTACATATGCAGATGCAATAGCATCCATTTCAAAAGCTGTTCCTGCTGTTGTAGTTGCAGACTGCAATCTTGAAGTATAAAGAATGCCGGATAATGCCGCTAGCATACCCATGGATGCATAAACGATAAAGATAATTTTATTTACGTTGATCCCACTTAATTTTGCTGCTTCGGGGTTTCCACCTACAGCATAAACATATCTTCCCACAGCAGTTTTGGTTGTAATAAAATGATAGATCCCAACCACCAAAATAACGATCACTACTGTCCAGGATAATCCATTATAGTTGGCAAGAATCCAAGTAATGTATGCAATTACAGCGGATACGAGAACAATTTTGGCAGCTAACATAGCTGGAGAAATAACTTCAAAGTTATATTTCAACTTATTTTTTCTTGCTTTAAGCTCAGACCAGATAAATAATGCAATGGCTACTCCACCTAAAATCAGTGTCAACACATGGATTCTTCCATTGGTAATATCCGGTATAAATCCATTGCCTATAGCATTAAATACTGCATTGTCTATGATGATGGTACCGCTTCCTTCTGTCACAAGAAGCAGTGCGCCTCTAAAAATTAACATACCTGCAAGAGTTACCACGAATGAAGGTATGGAAAGTTTTGCTACTAAAAATCCCTGATATAAACCAATCAGTATCCCTAAAACAAGAATAACCGGAATTGTAACGACTACAGGTATCCCCAGTTTTGTGAGCATGATCGCTGCGATAGCACCTAAAAATCCCGCTACAAAACCAACAGATAAATCAATCTGTCTGATAATAAGCACCAATGTCATGCCAACTGCCAACACAGCAATATAGCCTGTTTGATTGATTAAGTTACTGATATTTCTTGAAGACATGAAAAGTCCTTTTGTTGTAATAGAGAATATTACCATAATCACAATGAGTGCAATATACATTCCATATTCACGAATATTCTTCCTTAACAGAACTCTTAATTCCTGAAAGAAGTTCATCGTTTCTGCTTCTCGGTTGCTAATAACTGTATTCGCCTTGCTCGTTTGACTTTTTACCACTTGACTCATGTTTTTACTCCCCCTTTGTCGCCATTTCCATAATTCTTTCTTGAGTTGCTTCTTCGATTGGCAATTCACCTGTTACTCTGCCTTCAGATATAACATAGATTCGATCACTCATGCCTAATACTTCCGGCAGTTCAGAAGAGATCATGATAATACTCATGCCCTTTTTCACCAAATCGTTCATAATGGTATAAATTTCATATTTTGCACCAACATCAATACCTCGAGTGGGCTCATCAAGGATCAGAATATTGGGCTTTGCAAAGAGCCATTTTGCCAGAGAAACTTTTTGCTGATTTCCTCCGCTTAAATTTCCAACGATTTGCTCAATGTTTGGTGCTTTAATATTTAAACTTTCCTTATATCCATTGGCAATCATGATTTCTTCGTTTTGGTCAATGACATTATTGGCCGTGATCGCCTGCAGATTAGATATAGAAATATTTTGCTTTATAGTCTGAATAAGTATTAATCCGTCACCTTTTCTGTCTTCTGTTACATATGCAATACCAGCTTTGATGGCATCGCTGGGTTGTTTGAAGACTTTCTTTTCTCCGTTAACGTATAATTCTCCTTGTAATTTGTAGTTCTTTGCATTCCCAAAAATACTTCTGGCAAGTTCCGTTCTGCCGGCACCCATTAATCCGGCTAAACCTACAATCTCACCTTTTTTGATTTTGATGTTAATATTCTTTAAAACATCCCTGCCAAGGCTCGTATCATAGGCACTCCAGTTTCTAAGCTCTAACACCACTTCTTCTCCATGGGTAAAATCTCTAGGAGGATAGATATTGGTAAGTTCACGGCCAACCATGTGTTTTATGATCACACTTTCAGTGATTTCATCTTTCTCTGCATCCAGAGAACATATCGTTTGTCCGTCCCTTAATACGGTAATGGTATCTGCAATGGCTAAAACTTCTTTTAATTTATGAGAAATCATGATCGATGTAATTCCCTGTTTTTGTAATTCCTTTAACAATTTCAGCAAGTTTTCACTGTCATCTTCATTCAGTGCTGCTGTAGGTTCATCCAGAATGAGTAATTTTACATCTTTGCTTAACGCCTTTGCGATCTCTACCAGTTGTTGTTTACCAACACCCAAATCTTTGATCTTGGTTTCTGGATTAATATCTAATCCAACTTTTTCTAACATTTCATTGGCTTTTACAATCGTTGCATTCCAATCGATAATCGAACCATTTTTAACTTCATGACCCAGATAAACATTTTCGTATACTGTTAATTCAGGAACCAGGGCTAATTCCTGGTATATGATTGCGATTCCTACATTTTCACTGTCTTTTACATTCGTAAATTTTTGAATTTGTCCGTTATATACAATATCTCCGCTGTATTCGCCATATTTGTAAACACCGCTTAAAACTTTCATAAGGGTGGATTTCCCGGCTCCGTTTTCTCCTACAAGACAGTGTATTTCCCCTCGTCTGACTTTGAAGTTTACATTGCTTAAAGCTTTTACTCCCGGGAACTCCTTTGTAATGTTTCTCATTTCTAAGATATAATCTTGATTTCCCATAGCTGCCTTTCGCTCCTTTATTCACACATTTTAGAATAGCCAGGAAGTATGCCCTCCTGACTATTCTCCAAGTAATTATTAAAGACCTGTGAATTCACTTGCTTCATAGTATCCAGAATCAATTAATGCAGCTTTTACATTTTGTTGGTCAACTACAATAACTTCTGTTTGTTTTGCTTTTACATCGATCTTGCCATTGTTGTAAGAACCAGTTGTTTCTGGCGTAGATCCTTGTAATACGGTAACAGCCATATCTATGGAATCTTTAACCAGTGTACGTACATCTTTGAATACGGTCATGGATTGTTTTCCATCGATAATGTATTGAATGGAAGCTTTTTCAGCGTCTTGACCTGTGATAACATAGCTGGTTACATCCTTATCTGTTGTAAACACGTTTGCAATTGAACGAGCTGTTCCATCGTTTGGAGCAAGAATGAATACATCTCCTTTATCTTCTGGTTTAGCAGCTGTTAAATGTGCTTCAGCCTTGTTTTTAGCTTCGTTAAAATCCCAGTTTGTAGTTACCTGAGAAATAATTTTACTCATTTCTTCACGGGTTAATGTTGCTTTGTCCTGAAGTGCTACAGCTTCTGAAGAATTCTTGATTACGAAAGTACCGTCTGCAATTTTGGGTTGTAATACAGACCATGCGCCTTCAAAGAATAAGAATGCATTATTGTCGGAAGCTGCTCCGGCATATAAGTAAAGTGGGTTTCCTGTTCCACTTGCTTTATCAATCAGGTATTGTCCCTGAGCTTTACCAACTGCAACACTGTCAAATGTTACATAATAATCGATGGCATCTGTATCTGTGATTAATCTGTCATAAGAGATTACAGTTACACCTTCAGCTTTGGCTGCTTCTGCCGCTGCCGCTGCTGCCGTTCCGTCATGCGGACAGATGATCAATACTTTAATGCCTTTAGCAAGTAATGCTTCAACGTTTTCTTTTTCTTTCGCTGAAGATCCCTGGCTGAATAAAATTTCTACAGAATAGTCGGTATCTTTTAAAGCGTCAATGAATCTGGTTTCGTCTTGCACCCATCTTGGTTCGTCCTTTGTCGGAAGTACGATACCGATATCTACAGTATCCCCTGAACTCTTCGCTGGTTCTGATGCGGTTTGCTCCTGTGCGGTATTTTCTGCAGCAGGTTGATTCGTATCAGTAGTTGTTGGTTGTGAAGAAGAACATCCAGTTAACATTCCAATTGTCATTACTCCCGCAACTGCAAGAGCTGATAATTTTGATAACACTTTTTTCATTTAAAGACCCTCCTCTTTTTTTTATAGCGTTTCCGCTTGATGATGTGATTATAGCATGACCCCCGCTAGACATAGTTAATGGCCTTCTGTATATTTTTCGCCTTTTTGATATTGTTTTATATTTTCATAGGATTTTTTTCTCATTAAAAAAAGTAAGTTGTCCTTTCGGACAACTTACTTCAATCAATCTTTGGACGCTGAGATTTCGGTATATTCATATAAACATCTTCAAATGCATGGAATTTATCTTCGATAATCACATCAATCATATTGTCTTTCGTTACGAGTACAGGATCTATTTTGTAATAAGGGATATAATATTTTCCGTCATAGATTTTTTCGTCTGTCTGAACTGATTCCCCTTTTGCCATAGTAATGGCATACTCTACTGTCTTTTTGGCAAGCTGATCGATCGGTTTATAGATCGTGGCAACTTGTATCCCCTCAACAATTCGCTGACATGCATCCAAATCTGCATCATGTCCTACAACCGCTACTTTTCCTGCAAGTCTTCTTTCCGCTAATGCATTGACTGCCGCTGCGGCCAGAGTGTCATTGGCTGCAATAATGGCATCAATTGGGGTATCCGTATGCAAAATTTCATCTACAAATTTAAAAGCATCTTCGTAAAGCCAGTCCTTAACCCAGGTTTCGCTGACAATATGAACCTTCCCGCTTCTGATACTATCCCCCAGTGTGTTTTTATATCCTTCATTAAACATAAAAGAATTGTTGTCAGATTCCGAGCCGTTTAATATCAAATAGTTCCCTTCAGGAGCTGCTTCCAGAGCAGCCTGTCCCATCATTTCTCCAACTTTAATATTATCAAAAGATATGTATAAATCTGCATTAGCTTTCTTTACCAGTCTGTCATAGGAAATCACTTTTACCCCTTTATTTTTGGCAGTCTTAACAATGGCAGCCGCACTTTCTGCATCATGGGGTACCAGCACCAGGACATCGATATTTTGGTCTAAAAGATACTGTACTTGTTTCTTTTGCTCTTCTCCGTCGCTATTGGCAGTCTGAACAATCACTTCTGCCCCCATTTCATTGGCCCTTGAAACAAATATATCCCTGTCCCTTAACCACCTTTCATGAACCAGGGTATCCATTGCAAAGCCAATGATAATTTTATCCTCGTCCATATCATTTAGCGTTTCTTTGGTCTTGCCTTTTATAAAGCATGTTTTTAATATCAAAAAAAGAATTAAAGTAAGACAAAACCCTATAAATATCTTTTTTAAATAATGCATGTTACCCCCCCTGTTTAAATGGTTCATTTATGCATTATACCTATTCCTTATACTCTGTTGGAGGTACGCCCACAACCTTCTTAAAAATCCTGCTGAAATAGTTAGGATCACTGTATCCTATGTGATAACATATTTCTTTTATACTCAACCTGCCCTGGGATAATAACTTTTTGGCGGCTGAAATCCGAACATTGGTCAAATAATCAATAAAGTTTTTCCCGGTTTCTTCTTTAAACAGTTTGCTGAAATACTGTGGACTTACATTGATTTCCCTTGCAACATCTTCCAATGTAATGGATTTTGCATAATTGGCATCGATATATTCTTTTGCCTTCTTGGTCAGAGTTCCTGCTCTGTTTTCACGGCTTGAACGAATCTGCTGCGCTACATGTTCGACTCTTCTTTTACACCAGAGTCTTACTTCACTCATGTCTTTCATGGAAAGCATTTTTTCAAGAAAAAAAACTTCATTTGTATCTTCTTCCATTCCTGATTCCCATGCCATACGATAGACTAAAAAAATAATTTCCAGTAATTTATTCTTGATCTTAAGGGGCTGGTCCCCATATTCTCTTACAAGCCAGTCAAATAAGTAATTAAGATCCTCTATACTTTCTTCCACGTCTCCGGCAGACACTTTCTGCAACAGAAGTTTTTCTCTATGCAATGGATATCCTTGACTGCGGCTTGTTACATTAGGCATATCCATATAATGCATAACGCCTACGGTTGTAAGACCTCTTAAAGCTTCTAAGGATTCTTCATACGAATTGCCGAGGGATTCAAAACCATCGTAAGTTCTGCCTATACCGATCTTTAACCCGCAATTTAGTCTTTCCGACAGCTTTAAAAATAGTTTTTCTGCAAAAGCTACGGCTTCCAGCCGGGCTGTAAACTCATCCGCATTAGATTCACAGGGAACAAATACAACGATACGATTTAACATCACCGGACCCACAATGCATCTTCTAATCATATTGATGGTATCTCTAAAAAAGGGATAAAACCCTTGACTGCGTACACTATAACCTATCTTATTCTCCAAAGTTCCGTTTTCTTCCTCACCAAACTCCATTGTCATGACATAACCGCCGTTTTCTTCTATATCAAATAGTTCTTTATAATTTAGAAGTTCTTTATAATTGTCTTCAAACAATATCATAGAGTAAATAAAGCCATGTTCCAATATGGGAAGAACGGTTTCCAGCTTCTCCTTTAACTCCAGCTCCAATTTTCTTTTTTCTCTTTCTGCTTTTATAGTTTCTATCGCCTTTTCGATCACTTCCACTATTTTGGTACGGCTGACAGGCTTTAAAAGATATTCAAAAACCCCTAAGTTAACGGATTCTTTTGCAAATTCAAACTGATCGAATGCAGTGAGGACGATGAAGATAATAGACTTATGTCTCTTTTTGATTTCTTTAATTGCTTCAATACCATTAATCCCTGGCATTCTGATATCCATGAATACAATATCCGGTACAATATATTCTATTTTTTCAATGGCTTCCCGACCTGATCTGGCAACTTCCACAATTTCAACATTTTCAAAGTTCTTCTCAATAATAAATTGAAGAGAATCTATTACAATCTTCTCATCATCTACGAGCATAACTCTAACCATTGCTAACCCTCCTTCCTTCATAATCAAGCGGTATACGCAGAACGACTTCTGTGCCACCCCCTATTTCGCTATAAATACTCATGATATTGTCCTCGTTATAGAAAATCTTCAATCTGCTCAAAATGTTATGAATGGCTATACCATTGCTCTTATTCGTATCCTTTTCTCTTGCTTTACCGGTTAATATTTCCTGTATTCTTTCCTCTGAAATACCTTTCCCGTTATCCTTAATTAAAATTTCCGCAAAGGAATCGGCAAGGCAAGCCTTAACCCATATCGTACCTGTGTGCTCTATATCTCCCAATCCATGCATCAATGCATTTTCAACAATGGGCTGGAGGATCATGCTAGGCATTTTCACATCGAGAATGCTTTTATCTATTTCCAGTATAAATTCTATTTTATCAGCGAAACGCTCTTTTAATAAATGCATATAGTTTTCAATGTTCTTGATTTCATCTCCGATGGTGACGGGCTTGTCTAAATTTCTAAGATTATAACGCAAAAGTTCTGCTGTTCTTTCTATAAAGGTGCAAGCTCTGTCAGCTCCTTCAAGCATAGCAAGTTGTGCGCCTGTATTCAGGGTATTAAATAAAAAATGAGGATTGATTTGTGCTTGAAGGGCATGCAGTTCAGCTTCCTTAAGGTCGCTTTTGATACGCAGATTTTCCATTTCCTGCTGCTTTAGTCTGCTTTCTAATTCCGCCTTTTCCTTGATCTCGCTGACATATTCTCTTATACTCTGGGTCATACGGTTAAATGCCCGGGCCATAACCCCTATTTCATCCTCATAATCCACTTGTATATGGGGAACATCATAATTCCCCTGAGTAATTTCGTCTGCAGCTTTTGAAAGCTCAGAAATTGGCTGCGTAATGTTATGGATAAACCAGATCATTAAGATGATATTGAGCAGAACAACAGAAACGATCACACCTATATTTAAGGTTTCTACAAGATAAACTCTGTTATTTACAGAAAGGTATCTGTCTGTATTTTGTAAAAACAAAGAGTTGTTCAGCTTTTGAATGTATTCATTAATGTACCCAAAGATTTTATTACTCTTTGAGTAATATAAGTAATATTCATCCACATCTCTTCCTCTTCGTGCCATGACGGCTGCGTCAGTTTGCTCCATATACGTTGCAATCATATTCTTAATATCCTTCAGGATCAGGGCATTTTCAATATTGCTATAGTCAATCTTTATTGAATCAGCTTCTTTTTTTAATGCATTGCAGTACTTATAATAATCATCAAGGCTTCTTGAATACTTCAGGTTTAAATATTCTTCATAGACGCTGTTTAGATTTTCAAGGGTTTTATGAAGATCGTTAAGCTTTACATTCATCTCAAAGGTATTGCTCATTTCCTCCATCAATACACTGATGGTATAGAACGGAAATATACTGGTGACACTCATAAGTAAAATGGTCGCCATAAAATGAATAATCAATCTCTTTTTTAATGTATGTTTTCTTAAGAAATTTTTCAGATCTCTTAATGCATTCATTTACTCTTCCCCAGACTTTATATATTTAGAAACATTTTGCTTGGTAATTGTAAAGGAATCTACTTTAAAATAAGCAGATATCCTGTCATTTTGCCTGACATCTACCAATGCGCGAATCGTATCGTATCCCATCTGTTCATGGTCCACGTTCACTGTTCCAAAAACAACGCCTCTTTCTATATATCTGAGTAACTCGGAAGAATTTCCATACCCAATAATGTTGTATCCTACCTTGTTTAAATCCACCAATATATCTGCCACTGCCAGAGTGTCTTTTTCAGAGGTACACACCAAGGTGCTAAGTTCCGGATTGTCTTTAATCAATGTGCTGACCGCATCTTCAATTCCAAGAAAGTTTGAACTGTCGTATTCAACTGTTGTCATATGAATGTCAGGATAGTCTTTTATGATGTCCCGGATGCCCATAATCATCAGGTTTTGTGCCATGACTTCGTTGCCCTTCTTATTGGAATCTAAAAGTACCACCCCTCCTTTTTTCTCTGTTACCGCAATAATCATTCGCCCTAACTGAACACCGGAGGTGTACTTATTCTCTCCCACATAGGCAATGCGCTTACTTTCTTTCGCGTCTGTCCCTATGGTGACAACCGGTATTCCTTCCTCCATAGCCCTGTCAATCAAAGGGCCTGTTTGGCCGTCATCCCAGACATAGGTCACAATGCCATCAACTTTGGAAGCTATGGCAATATCTAAATACTTATATAAATCTTCTTCATTGGATGTACTTACGGTATTAAATTCTACAGCTACATTAAATTCTTTAGACGCTCTTTCTACGCCTTTCTTTATGGAAAGCCAGGCTGGAGCATCATCATCCTTGCAGATCATCGCAAAATGATATTTCGGAATCTGATCAGGAACGATGATTCCCGTATTATGCCTCGTATCTTTAAGCGTACTTCTGATGCGGTAAAATATTACTCCCGTAGTTGTTAAAATTAAGATGACTAAAAATAGAACAAAAGTCACAAAAAATTTATTTTTCATATGTATCCTCTTTACTTTTATCCATATTATACCATTATAGTTGTACAATCTAACCATAATTGTATACTTAAATCTTAAACTTTTCAATATATTTACCAGATTCTCAGATAAAGGGCCGCAGAGCATGCTTTTTATTTCCAATATAAAACTCCACTGTAACGGAATAGTTACAGTGGAGTTGACTATTTGTGCTGATTAAATCTGATAAATGTCGCTGGCTTCTATAAGCTCCATTTTATGCGCCGTAATGGTATCAATCGCTTTATGAATATCATCGGCTTTAATAATTACCAGTGCCTTTTGTCCTACTTCAAAGGCATACATATATTCAACGCTGATACCATCTTTAGAAAGAATATCCAGGGCCTTCGCCAATGCACCGGGAGTATGAGGAGTTGCAAGACAAATTACATCGGTTAAACTTACAGAAAACCCTTTTTCTTTTAAGACCGTAAACGCCTGATCAGGATTTGTTACAATCATTCTGAGAATGCCATATTCTGCAGTATCCGCAATACTTAAAGCAGAAATATTAATTCCTAAATCCCCTAAAGTTTTAGTGACTTCTGTAAGTCTTCCAGATTTGTTTTCCAAGAAAACCGATAGCTGCTTAATAATCATAGTATCTCCTCCTTTAGATCTTTCTCTTATCGATCACTCTTTTAGCTTTTCCCTCTGTCCGTTCGATAGTCTTTGGCTCTACCAGTTTTACTTTGACACTGATACCAAGGGTGCTTTCTATCTGATGTTTTATTTTCGCCGTCAACGCTTCTAATTTCCTGATTTCATCGGAGAAAAAGCTTCCTTCTACTTCTACCCATACTTCTAAAATGTCAAGATTATTCACTCTATCTACAATCAGGAGATAATGAGGCTTTGTTTCTCCCATATTAAGCAGTACACTTTCAATTTGTGACGGAAATACATTAACTCCTCTGATAATGAGCATATCGTCGCTTCGGCCTTTACATTTTTCCATTCGGATTAACGTTCTTCCACATTCACATTTTTCTTCATGAAGAGCAGTTAAATCCCTTGTTCTATATCTTAAAAGAGGAAGGGCTTCCTTGGTAACCGCTGTAAATACTAGTTCTCCTATTTCTCCTTTGGGAACGGGTTTTAGAGTTTTAGGATCTACTGTCTCTGGGATAAAATGATCTTCATTAATATGTAATCCATTTTGCATCTGGCACTCGCAGGAAACACCAGGCCCTATAATTTCACTTAAACCAAAAATATCAATCGCCTGAAGGTGCAATTTGCTTTCAATTTCTTTTCTCATTTCCTCTGTCCATGGTTCTGCCCCAAAGATACCAACCCTAAGAGACAGCTCCTTAGGATCAACACCCATTTCTTCCATAGCTTCTGCAAGATAAAGGGCATAGGAAGGAGTACAGGCAAGAACTGTACTTCCAAAATCCTTCATGAGCTGAATTTGCTTTTGCGTGTTCCCTCCAGATATAGGAATAACCGTTGCCCCTACTTTTTCACTGCCATAATGAAGCCCCAGTCCTCCCGTAAATAAACCATAGCCATAGGCAATCTGAATAATATCATTTTTTCTGACACCCGCAGCATAAAGACATCTTGCCACAACTTCCGACCAAGTGTTAAGATCCTTTCTTGTATAACCTACAACAGTGGGCCTTCCGGTGGTTCCGGAAGAAGCATGCACTCTTACCACTTCGCTCATAGGCACTGCAAACAAATCATAGGGATAATTGTCCCGTAGATCCTGTTTTGTCGTAAAGGGCAGCTTTTCTAAGTCCTCGATCCCTCTTATATCCCCCGGTTCGAGGCCTAATTCCTGCATCTTTTTTCTGTAAAAAGGAACATTGTAGTAAACTCTTTCTACAGTTTCACGAAGTCTTTTCCCTTGAAGTTCCCGCATTTCCTCCCTTCCCATACATTCGATATGCTCATTCCAAATCATAAATATCCCCCACCTTTTAATTTTGATTTAGCATGTTTTTGTATTTCTCCTTCTGTGTATCGTATAAATTATTGCCTTTGGTATCAATCGTTACGACCACTGGAAAATCTTCTACATAAAGCTTATAAATCGCCTCAGCCCCCAAGTCTTCATAAGCAACAACCTTTGCTTCCTTTACCCGATCAGCAAGCAAAGCACCTGCGCCTCCAATGGCTGTAAAATATACCGCCTGATTCTTGATGATCGCATCAATGACTGCCTGATTTCTTTCTCCTTTTCCGATCATGCCCTTTAACCCCTGTTGCAAAATCATAGGAGTATAAGCATCCATTCTGCCACTGGTTGTAGGTCCACAGCTTCCGATAATTTCTCCCGGTTTGGCAGGACAAGGCCCTACATAATAAATGATTTGATTTTTAAGGTCTACCGGAAGTGGTTTGTTCTCTTTTAAAGTCTCCACCATTCTTTTATGAGCTGCATCTCTGGCAGTATATATTATGCCGGAAAGCAATACTTCATCCCCAACTTCTAATGTTGAAATTATTTCATCCTGTAAAGGTAGAGTGATTTTCTTTTTCATATTTTCCCTCCTAGTAAGTAAGAGTTTCATTTGCGAAACTCTCGCGCCGAGCGCAGTCGGCAAAACCGACAAATATAATACGCGCGAGTGTGCATTTTGCCCGAAGGGCTTTCTATTGCATAGGAGATTCAGAGGAATTTCCTGTGTAATAGAAAACGTGCAAAAATTGCACGCACTTTAAACTATAAGATCACTGTTTTATGTCTTGTGACATGGCATCCTATATTGACTGCTACAGGCAAGCTTGCAATATGAGTAGGAAATACTTCGATATTGACGCCAAGAGCTGTCGTTCTGCCTCCAAGCCCCTGAGGTCCTATGCCTAATGCATTAATTTTCATCAGCAGTCTGTCTTCCATTTCTTTAATATGTTTTTTAGGATTGGATTGATTGATCGGCCTAAGAAGTGCCTTTTTGGCAAGTAAAGGTGCCATCTCAAAGTTTCCTCCAATGCCAACACCCACTACCAGAGGTGGACAAGCGTTAGACCCTGCTTCGTCCACTGTTTTTAGAACGAACTCTTCTACTCCTTCCATTCCGTCCGAAGGTTTTAGCATTTTTAAGGCACTCATGTTTTCACTGCCGCCGCCTTTCGGCGCCAGGGTAATTTTTATATGTTCTCCTTTAACAATGGAATAATGTATGATTGCAGGAGTATTGTCTTTGGTGTTTACCCGAAGGAGAGGATCTTCTACCATGGATTTTCTTAAAAATCCTTCTTGATAACCTTTTCGTATGCCATTTTGAATAGCTTCTTCCAGAGAATCGCCTACCACATGAACATCTTGTCCTATTTCAACAAAGACAACCGCCGTTCCTGTATCCTGACATATGGGAATTGCCCTTTTTTGTGCAACTTCTGCATTTTCAATAATATCATCGAGAATACTTTGACCTAAAGGACTTATTTCTTTGGCTTTTGAGCTTATGAGTCCTTCCTTTATATCTTCTGATAAATAGTAATTGGACTCCATGCAAAGCCTGGCAACTGCATCTTGGATTTTACTGGTATGTATTTCTTTCAAAATTGACACCCCATTACATTTTTAATTAATAATTATACATTAATTATGAATATTATACAAGGTTATTTCCATTTGGGAAGGATACCTATTTTCTGCAGAGTTTTTAAGAAAATCACAAAAACAGGTCCTATAATAATCCCCAGAAAACCAAATAATTTAATACCTATATACATGGCCATTAAAGTAAATAGAGGATATACACCGATTTGACTTCCTAAAACCTTCGGTTCAAAAGTCTGTCTGAAAAGTACCACTACGCCATAAATAATCAAAAGGCCTACTGCTTCATAAAGATTGCCCGTTATCCCATGATAAACCGCCCAGGGAATCAGGATTGTTCCGCTTCCAAAAACAGGAAATGCATCTACGATACCAATGAGAATACCTATTAAAAGAGAATATTCAAATCTCAGAATGCTAAGGCCAATCATGCAAATCGTTGATGTAAAGATCATAAGAATGAGCTGGGTTCTTATATATCCTAAGAGCGCTCCTAGTAAATCCCTTCTGATAATATCCATCTTTATAACCCAGGATTTGGGCATCTGCCTTTCAATAAAGGCACGCATTTTTTCTTTATCTTTACTCATAAAGAATGTGGCAATCAAAGTGACGATTGTAAAAAATAAGGCATTGGGAAGGGCTGCCACAAAGCTTATGGAACCTTTACCCACTCCTGGTGCCAACATATTGGAAAAATGCTTAATTACTTGATTTATATGATCCATTAAAAACGTTTGGATATTGATGGGCAGTCCAAACATTAAGCTCTCGGTTTTCCACCTTAAGTTTTCTAAAGTCTGTGTGAAATTTGCATAATAACTGGGAAGTTCTTTGGCAAATTCCTGGGCTTGCTCACCGATTTTCATGATAATGCCTGTACATATGGTTCCAATAAAAATAAGCATAATGATAATGGACAATATGCTGGAAAACCCTCGGGAAAGTTTAAGTTTTTTGTGAAACCACCGTACCATAGGCTCTATCAAAGAAGAAAGAATCCAAGCCACAACAAAAGGCGCAACATAAGAGAAGATATATCGGAAAAATAAATATACTCCCAATATAATTATTCCTATAATCAAAAGCCTATGGATAACTTGTTTATGTTTTTGATAGAAATCCGTCATATATTTCTCCTCTATATAATGAATATTCTATTTATATGATTATATGATACAAAATTTAACATATTACTTCAATTCATTTACTAATTATAATTACGATTTTAGTACATACTAAGTTTATTCTATGATATTTTTGAAAGGAGAATACTTATGGAATCTATGGATTTTAAACTGCGTTCAATTGAAAATGCACGCATTCGCTTAGAAGAAATTGAAGATGAACTTCAATACAACCAAAGAAGTTTGGATAAAGAAACCTTAGAAAACCAACAGGAGCTTATAAAAGACTCTATCAAGGTTATTGAAAGAGCCAAAGAAGAATTGGGAAGACTGGAAAGAAACTTAGAATAAGCATATAAGGAGAGCTGCGCACCTATATTTCGCATGGCAGCTCTCTTGGAATAAAAAATATCATATCTCTATTCAAAAATACTCGGATTTTTTCCATCATCAACAACCTTTTTATAATCTTCGGGATCGGTATCTCCTTCAGTGCTAAAACATAGTATTACTGAATGCTCATCTAACTGCAGTTTATTTTTTAACTCCTTTAATTCTTCTCTTTCCAGAAGTAAAGATACAAGGCCTAGTCCAACTGCTCCTGACTCGCCAGATACCACTTTTCTGTCACTTCCTGTAGGATTTGCCAATACCCTCATTCCTTTAGCCGCTACATAATCAGGACATGATACATAGGCACCGGCAAAGTCCCTTAAAATTTCCCAGGTGACTATATTGGGCTCCCCACAGGCAAGGCCCGCCATAATAGTGTCTAAATCTCCTGTAACAGAATGGGGATTGTTGTCATTTATTAAAGCAGACTTATAGATACAGGCAGCCTTTTCAGGTTCCACTATAATCGTTATAGGACATTGGTCTTTAAAAACATTTACATAATAACCAAGAACTGCTCCCGCAAAAGATCCTACTCCTGCCTGCAAAAATACATGGGTAGGTCTTATAATACCGTCCAGCTTCATTTGGTCCAAAGCTTCAGCCGCCATAGTTGTATAGCCCCGGCAAATCCAATTAGGAATTTTTTCATATCCCTCCCATGCCGTATCTTGCACCAAAAAGCCACCGATTTCTTCAGCCTTTTGCTTGGCTAACCTGACAGTATCATCATAATTGACCTCTGTAATATAGACTTTTGCCCCAGCTTCCTTAATCGTCTGAACTCTTCTTAACGAAGAACCCTTCGGCATATAGACAATGGATTTGCATCCCAGTTGAGTGGCAGTCCAGGCTACTGCTTTTCCATGGTTTCCATCCGTTGCAGTAACAAATACCATATCCTTTATTTTTTCTGCAACTTCCGGTAATTTAAAGTAATCAAAGCCTACAGAATCTATATCTACATCTAATTTTTCACATAAAAGCTTTGCTATGGCATAAGTTACACCCAGGGCCTTAAATGCATTTAATCCAAATCTATAGGATTCATCCTTAACATAAATCTTAGAAACGCCCAACTGCTTTGCCAAATTTTCCAAACTTACCAATGGCGTCGCTTTATAGCCGTCCATAGTAGTATGGAATTTTCTTGTACTTTTTATCTCTTCTTCACTTAAAAATTTTGGCTTCCAATCTGCTTTTCTCTCATTTATTACAACTTTGATTCCATATGCTTCATGTACCTTTGCCATTGTACCCACCTTTGCCATTCTTTCTCTATAATTAAATAATGATATGTAATATATTACATATGATATTCCTGTATAATATGTTTTGTCAATTAAGAATCTTTAATCTATTCTTGTTTTTAAAGCTAAAGGAAATGATTAATGATAAAAACGAAACTGAATTAAAACAAACTTTTTAATCCAATTAAATTATTAAATGTAAAATGGTTTGTGAAAATATAAAAAAATAGAAAAAATATATAAATATAGTAAAAGTATATAAAAAACCATCAAATATATATAAAAAAAGTAGCAAAATTATATAAAATAAATAGCAAAACCATAAATAATATGTTAAAATATAGACATAGATAAACTACTGAAGAGGAGGATTTTTATGCAATTTAATTTTAAAGGAAAGAAAGCATTAGTAACTGGCGGTGGCAGTGGACTTGGAAGAGAATGTGCACTATTATTTGCTCAAAATGGAGCAGATGTATTAATTGCTGATTCAAAAAAAGAAAGATGCGAAAAGGTTGCTGAAGAAGTAAGAAATCTTGGTGCACAAGCTATTGCATATGAAGTGGATGTGACTGATTATGAGCAAGTAGCAAAAATGTACAAAACAATAGTTGAACAATGGGGTACTGTTGATTATGTTGTAAATAGTGCTGGTGTATGTTTAACAGAAGAACTTACAAAACAAAGTATAGATGATATTAATTTATCAATCGATGTTAATATTAAAGGCGTTATATACTCTTGTAGAGAAGCTTTAGCAATCATGAGACCTAAAAAGTTTGGTAAAATTATAAATATGTCTTCAATCGCAGCAAAAGCCTGCCTTGGCGGATTTAGTGTTTATAGTGCAACAAAAGCTGCAGTTTTGGCAGCGACAGCATCTTTAGGAAGAGAGGCTGCACTTGATAATGTAACTGTTAACTGTATTTGTCCAGGTATTATCAAAACAAGTATGTGGGAAGAAATTTTAGACCAAATGGCTGGCGATGATCAGGCAGAACGGGATCGTGTATGGGCAGAATGGGTTAAAGGAACACCTAATGGCAAACCTCAAGATCCAATAGATATTGCAAATATGGTTGCATTCTTATGTACTGAAGAAGCAAGATACATAACTGCACAAAATATTGGTGTAGATGGCGGCTTTACATTCTAAATAAATCATAACATAACCACCCATAAAATGAAGCGAACCCCTTTTGTTAGACAAGACAAAGTCTAGTAAAAGGGGTTCGCTTCATAGCGGGTGTTTTTTTATTTCGTACACTTTGCGTGCTCACTCAATAGAATCTCCACCCATAAATAATATAGAAAGGGGTTCCCGCATTTTAGTGCGGTAACCCCTTTCTATATCGAAATATTTAATTTAAGAAATAAGCAAGGATCTTTACTGTTTCAGCACGGGTAATATTGTTCTTTGGTTTTATGGTTCCGTCTTCATAGCCGCCTACTACTCCTGCTGATACCAATGCTTCTACTGCTTCTCTTGCCCATGCTGCTATACTTTCATCATCTGCAAAATTTGGATGGTTTCCTGATGCAGCAAGTTTTTCTTTCGCCATTCTATAGAGGATTACGAAAGCTTCTTCTCTTGTAATCTTCTTATCCGGCTTAAAGGTTCCGTCTTCATAGCCACCAATAAGTCCTGCTTCTCTTATTGCATTGATATATCCTGCATACCATGCATTAGAGTCTACATCCTTGAATTCGGATGGACTATTAATTGGTTCTAAACCTAACATTCTGCATACTAAGGTGACAAATTCTGCTCTGGTAATCTCGGCATTTGGTCTGAAAGTTCCATCCGGATATCCGCTGATGATACCTTCTTCAACCAATTTATCAATTGCTTCACTTGCCCAGTGCCCTGCTGTATCTTTAAAATCTGCAGTTTGTGAAGACGGTGTTTTACCTTGTTCGGTTTCTGTAGTTGTTGGTGTTTCGTCTTTTACTTCTTCTTTAGGTTGGTCTGTTTCTTTTGCAGGTTGGCTTCCACCTGAACTGCTGCCACCGCCAGAGCCGCCTGATCCACCAGATCCACCAGAAGATGGATTTGTAACAGTCACAGTACATTGTGCTTTAAAGTTTCCATCTTCGGTTGTAACGGTTATGATTGCAGTACCTGCCTTCACTCCTGTTACTTTTCCTGTTTGGTCCACTGTTGCTACGGAGGTATTACTGCTTGACCAGGTTACTTTCTTATTGGTTGCATTGGCTGGCTTTACTGTTGCAATCAGTTGGATTGTCTTGTTAACTGTTACATTTGCAGTAGTCCTGTCTAAGGTTACTCCTGTTACTTTAATAACTTCTGGTTTTGGTCCTTCCTGATCTTGAACAGTCACAACACATTCTGCAGTGTAGCTTCCATCCACTGTAACTACAGTAATTGTTGCAGTTCCTGCTTTTTGTGCTTTTACTTTTCCAGTTTGGTCTACTGTTGCTACAGAAGAATCACTGCTTACCCATACAACAGCTTTGTTGGTTGCATTAGCTGGGGTTATGGTTGCTGTTAATTGTACTTCTTCTCCAACCTTTAAGGTAGCACGATCTTTGTTTAATGTTACACCAGTTACTGAACCTGTATTTGGCTCTTCAACTTCTATTGGCAGATTGTTTTGTAATCTTTCATATTCTGTAGCTGTAACAGGTAATACAGTTCCGTGACGTGGACGGGAAGGTAATTGATAGTTACTGGACATTGTCCAATTACCTGAATCTAAATCGGTTGTTTCAAATGGTACATATCCTCTTCCGCCAAACTCATCGATAAACAGATACCATTTATCTTCTCCGTTTGCCTTAAAGATTGTAGGACCTTCACCTTGGCTGATTGAACCTTTACCGATTCCTTCTTTAATCATTCTAAAGTTACCAAGGATAGAATCTCCCACTTCCTGGAATATAAATTTACCATTAGGTGATGAAGATGAGTTTCCTCTTTCATCTTTAGTAAATCTGTAGATTTTGCCATTGTGCTCAATCATGGTTGTGTCAATTACAGAATATCCAGGATTGTAGTATTCTTTTGCTTCTGTGAATGTGTAGAAATCTCTTGTTTTAGCATACATGATTCTTTGGTTTGGACTGCCGGTTTTACTTTCATCCGGATAAATCTTAGATGCCCAGAATACGATATACTCTCCGGTTGTATGATCATAAAATGCTTCCGGCGCCCAGGTACAGCCTGCAACTTCAGGAGAAACCTGTACCATTCTTTGTTTGGACCAGTTTACTAAATCTGTGGATTCCCATACCATAATATATAGGCTTCCGTATCTTTGAGCTCTATCCCAGTTACCATTGCCATATATTTTAAGGTCAGTAGCGATGAGATAGAATTTATCACCTTCCGGAGATCTGATAATGAATGGGTCTCTTACTCCATTTTCACCTAATTCAGATGTGAAAATAGGATTACCACTGTTAAGTTCAGTCCAATGTAATGGATCATTTCCCTTGCTTAATGCCATGTATATTTGTTCTCCGTTAGAATAGCCTTCTCCGATGAAGTAAGCGAATAAGTATCCTGCTAATTCTTCTTTTTCTGGCATTTCTCTAACAACTGCAACAAATATTTTTGTATCAGATACATTGCCTGCGGTAATGGTTGCTGTAAGGGTTACATATGTATCTCCACTGCCATGGGCAGGACGAACAACTTCTCCTGTTGGTGTAATGACTGCTTCATTGGAAGATACCCAGGTAATCTCTGAACCATTTGCGCCTTTGGTAGGTAATGTCAAATTACCTCTTACATCATTAATATTGTATACGGTTAATGCTTCTTTATCTAATTTTACTCTTTGTGCATCTGGAGACATTTTAATTACTGTTACTGTGAATGTTCTGGTTTTTGTATTTACACCATCAGTGATGGTTGCTGTTAATGTAACTACCTGGTCTCCGTCTGCATAACTTGGTCTTATAACTGTACCGTCATTTGCAATAACGTTTGGCTTATCAGATTGCCATGAAATTGTAGTTCCTGATTCCCATTGAGTTGGCAGGGACAAGTTAGTTATAACTTCATCTTTGCTTACATTCTTGGAAAGGAAATGAGCATAATCCAACTTGTCTGCAACAAAATCGAAAAGGATCTTGTTAAGTTCAACAATCTTTTCATTTGCTGCTGGCATTAGAGCTTTTACTTCAGATTCTGTTAACGCACCGTTATAAACTTCAAAGTCTGCAATCATTCCACCATAATATGGGTCCGCTGTGTAGAAAGATTTTGCAACATAACCGCTTCTTCCGCCTGTATTGTTGATTTGCGCCAAAGTATATCCTCTTGTTGAACCTGTACCAACTTCTTCACCATCAACATACAATGTAACCACTTGGTCTGTTCCTGAATATACTGCTGTAACTAACTTCCATTCGTTGGATGGTAAAGTCATTGATGCATCTGCCCCTGCTTCGTTTGACCAGCTTGTGATACCGAATCCAGCACGAGCACTTCTATTTCCGGAATTCTTTTTAGGTGTAACGAAAATATATTTATTTTGGTCTTGACCAAAACAGAAAATCCATTCTGCTTCGTTTTGTCCTTTCCAGTTTACTAAAGCAGATACAGTCACATCGGTTAATCCATCTAAAACACCTTGAGGAACTTCGATATAAGAATCAGTGCTTCCGCCTGCAAAGCTTACTGCTCCTACTTTATCATTGCCCATGTAAGATGCTTTTTCTTTGTTAATCCAGGTTCCATCAAAGTTACCTTTGCTGTCTTTTACGGTGGTTCCTTCAACATTCTTCATGTCATAATCTAAGATCAATTCAGAACCTGATGGAATTACTTCTCCCGGAGGAATATCATAGTCTCCAACTAAATCAGCTATTTCTTCAGCACTCAATGCACGATTGTAAATTCTAAAATCATCTATTTGGCCATCAAAAAGATTATGATTATCATTTCTTGATTTACCAATATAGTTCTTGGTTGTTTCAAGAAGCATTCTTGGTTCTACGTTAAAGACAGAGCTTCTTGCTACTTCAGTACCATCTACATATAATACAGCATCAAAACCATCAATGGTAATTGCAACATGATGCCATACATTAGCATCCATTCTCTTCGCTCTTAGAGCATATTTGTAATTTGAACCTAATGTTGCTGTGGAGCTTCCGAATTTTTCTGTGAATGGTGTTACTATAGCAAATTCTAAATTCGCTAAGTCTCCCTGAGTGCTCAAATACATTGTATTTCTGTTCGCAACTCTGCCGGTTTCTGATCCAAAATCAAAGATTCTTTGATTTGGAAGATTTTTATCTGCTTTAACCCATGTTGCAATTGTCATTTTTTCAAGATTCAAATCTTTAATAAGGTTCTGAGGCATTTCTACATATGCTGTGGATCCGTTAAGTTCAACCGCATTGCCTAAATCTGTAATAGTATTTGCAACAGTTGTTGCTCCACCTACTAATCTAGCATCATGATTATTTCCGGATACATCTTTTACAGTTGTTCCATTGATCGTACCTGCATCAAAAGTATAATGTACAACTGGATTATTTGAAGGCACTGGTCCTGCTACACCATATTTTGCCTGAAGTGCATTGTATTCTTCTCTTGTTATAGGTATAACTGTACCATGTCTTGGTCCCGGTGGCAGTGCATATTCAGATTCTGGAAGAAGGTTGTTCACAAATTGTGAAGCATCATCTAAATTTGTAGTATAACGCACATGATATGGCCATGAATCCAGGAACATATACCATTTATCTTCATGAATATCTTTAAATACGGTTGGTCCTTCATTATTGCTTCCATGACCAATGGTTCCGTTAAATCCATTTCTTGTATTTCCTACTAAGTCAAATTGATAACCGTTAGCTTCGATGCCATCTTTATCATAGAATACGTTATTTGCTTTTTCGTAGTAAACTTTCATGTTTACTTCTGATTTTGTAAATCTGTAAATTGTACCATTGTGTTCAATCATTGTTGTGTCAATGGTTGGGAATGCATCATCAATGTATACCTTAGGTTCTGAGAAGGTATAGAAATCTCTGGTAGTAGCATAATACATTACATTGTATTGGCCAGATGGTCTACCATTTCGATATTTTCCGTAAGTATCCTCTACTTTCATAGAAGAAGCCCAGAATACCACATAATCCCCTGTCTTTTCATCATAGAAAGCTTCAGGAGCCCAGGTATTTCCACCTTTTTTAGGAGCTACTTCTACCATTCTTTGTTCGCTCCAGTTTACAAGGTCATCAGATTCCCAAATCATTATGTAATGGCTTCCTGTAATTTGAGCTTGGTCGAAGTTTGTACTTTCTCCCATTTTTAAATCAGTAGCCAATAAATAGAATTTATCTCCTTCATGAGAACGTAAAACGAATGGGTCTCTTAATCCTTCTTCTCCCATTTTGGATTGGATAATGGATTTACCATTATTTAAAGATCTCCATTTCAATGGTTCTTCTGCTACGGCAAAAGAAATTTCTTCTCCGCCTTCATATTCCCCTGTAAAATATGCAAAGAAATATGCATCATAATCCAGATTTCCGGGATCTTTCTTTACTTTTAAATTAAACGGTTTTTCCACTGTTGCAGATCCTAATTGAACAACAGCAGTTAATGTAACATTTTTGTCCCCATCTTTAGGACGGGTTACTCTTCCTAAAAGAGTTGGATCTCCTGCTGCTTCAGCTTGGGCTGTACCTTTGATGATTTCTGGATCACTGGATACCCATGTAATGGTTGAACCATTTTCACCCTTGGTAGCTAATCTGATATTTCCTTTAATATTGTCCTGGTTATAAATCACTAATTTAGAAGCATCTACTTCGGCTGCTGCCTGTTCTGAAAACTCTTTTAATACTTTTACTGTAAACTCTTTAGTATCTGTAAGGCCCTCATAGCTTAAGGTCGCCGTAAGAGTTACCGTGGCATCCTCAGCATCCATTGCTGGACGGGTAACCACTCCTGTAGTAGAAATAACATCAGGGTTACTTGAACTCCATGTTACTTGAACTCCATTATTTCCTGTAGTTGGAAGGGTAATATTCTTTGTAATGGCATCCATCTTTTCATCAGCATTTGCTAAAATAATATTTAGGGATTCTTTAGCATCATCTATTGTAAGCTGATGTAATTTTAGAATTTTGCTTTGTGCTTCAACATACAATGCAGCTACTTCACTAGAAGATAATGGTCCGCCATAAACACGGAAATCGGCAATTTTTTCTTTACAATAAGCATCATTACCGAAGATGGATTTACTTAAGAAACCAGAATAACTAGCATTATAATCAATAATGTTAGCTATCTTACGATCACTGTTATCTGCCTTCTTAATTGAACCATGAGCCACCTGTACGCCATCTACATAGACAGTAATCGTTTGCTCTACTTCGTTCAATACAGAAGTTACCAGCTTCCATTTATTAGCTGTTAGAGGAGATGGTCCTGCGATACGTGTTTCAGTTCTCCAACCTCCTTCGGATATTCCTGAAACGATTGTTCTGTTATTACCATGAAAAGGTGTAACAAAAAAGTATGCATTTCCATACTCTATATCTTCATGAACTTTACCGAATCCAAAGATCCAGCGATTATCCCCATCATTTTCCCAATTTACAAGGGTAGATACAGTTACTCCACCGTCAACATGTTCTAATACATCCTTGCCATCGCTGCCCTTTGGTATTTCAACATAAGAACTATTCGCACTGGCAGAGCCACCTTTAAAGCTGATAAAACCGACTTCATCATTTTTTACTACTTGACTCTTTTCAGCATTTTTTAATATTCCATCGAAATTTACTGTATAGCCTGAAACATCCCTTACGATTTTCTGGGTTTCAATTCCATTAACATTCCTCATATCATAGTGGAGAATCAGGTCATAAACCATATCTCCTACCACAGCTCCCGCAGATTCTTCTGCAAAAACCAGAGGTATGTAAACACCCGAAAACATACTAAGCGTCATGACGAAAGTTAAGATAAATGACACTATTCTTCTTTTCTTCATACGTTTTCCTGCATAAACACTCAAAGTATGCAGTTTTCCCCCCTTATCAATATATTTTTTAGCACTTGCAAAACCTTAGTAATCATAAACCACTCCTTCCATTAATATACAATTTTGTCCATATAATAGAATATCGGTTTAATTATCCAACACTCTAAATTTCTAATTATATTTTTATTCTATAAGAATTCATTGTTAAGTAAATAAAATATTTTTCGAATTGTGTTGGATATTTTTTAATTATTTTTATAATCTTATTGTAATAAAATTCAACATACCTCTTTTACAGCAATCTTCTCGCCAGTTTTACTTGCAGAAACATTTTTTATATGAAACTTACTGGTTTAGATTCTTTGTTCTGCTGCTATTGGATACAACTTAAACTGATTCAATTTTTATTCTAAAATATTTAGTTTATTATTCAATTCAATAATTTTTTTAATAGTTGAATTTTTTATTAAAAATGACTTTAATAACGTATAAATTTTGTTTAATTATGCCAAAATTTTTTATTTAATTTATAACATGCTGAAATAATTTGGTTTTATTTCGAAAAAAGTTAAATGTTTTTCGAGGTTCTTAAATCAACAAATAAAGGACTGCCGCAAGTCAGTAATAAACTGCTTATGCGACAGCCCTCAGATAGACGAGAAACCTCTTATAAATTATTTTCCTAATCGAATCACATTCCATGACGCTTTATTAAGCATAACACGTAAAATTCCCTGATCCAGTTGAGCGGTTGTGCTTGATTTGGGTGCCACTTTTTGGCTTGTCGGTGAATTCACTGCCTTTAAGTCATCAGATTCTAAAGCAATGTGTTCAATGAATTTATACCCTTCAAAACTTCTTAAATCACATTCAAATTCAATGCCATCTTCTAAGTCTCTATTTACAGCAAAGATGGTGACTTCTTCATTTTCTTCGTTGTAAACAGCAATTGCTTCCACATCCAGTACGTCCGTAAATTCTTTGGTATCATGTTTTGTGGATTTTAAAATAGGTTGAAGGGCAATACCTCTGCCAAACCTGGATGCATGCATAAATGGGTAGAAAATCGTTTGCTTCCAGGCAGCTCCATTGGTTTCAGTCATAATCGGTGCAATAACATTCACCAATTGTGCAAGGCAAGCCATCTTCACTCTGTCTGCATTCTTCATTAAAGTAATCAGCATAAGACCAACCACTAAGGCATCTTCAAAAGTATAAATATCTTCTAAAAGAGCAGGTGCTTTTTGCCATGGTCTGTTTTGCATGGTATCATTGTCTGCTTCATTGGAATGGAACCATACATTCCACTCGTCAAAGCTTAAGTTGATCGTTTTCTTGCTGCGTTTTTTCGCTTTGACAAAATCACAGGTTGCAATAACGGTCTTAATAAAATAATCCATTTCCATTGATCTTGCCAAGAAATTGGCTGTGTCATTGTCCGCATTGCCAAAGTAAGTATGAAGGGATACATAATCCACGTGGTCATAAGTATGCTCTAGGGTAGTTGCTTCCCATTGAGGGAATAAAGGCATCTTACTGCTGGAGCTTCCGCAGGATACTAATTCTATGGTTGGATCAATAAGCTTCATTGCCTTTGCTGTTTCATAGGCAAGTCTTCCATATTCTTCAGGGGTTTTAGAGCCTAATTGCCAGGGGCCATCCATTTCATTGCCAAGGCACCATACTTTTATATTATGAGGCTCCTTGATTCCGTGTTTGATTCTTAAGTCACTATATTTGGTTCCCCCCGGATGGTTGCAGTATTCGAGTAAATTGCAGGCATCTGCCACGCCTCTCGTTCCAAGGTTAACAGCCATCATCACTTCTGAACCTGCTTTTTTAGCCCATTTTGTAAATTCATTCACTCCAACTTCATTGGTTTCTAAGCTTCTCCAGGCTAATTCCAGTCTTTTTGGTCTTTCACTGACAGGTCCAACGCCATCTTCCCAGAAATAGTTGGATACGAAATTTCCTCCAGGATATCGGACAATAGGCACATTAAGTTCCTTTACCAATTCTATAACATCTTTTCTAAAACCATCTTCATCCGCTGCCGGATGACCAGGCTGATAAATGCCTTCATATACAGCTCTTCCCAAATGCTCAACAAATGAGCCATATATACGCTTATCGATCTGGGAAATTCTGTAGTCCTTATCAACAATCATTTTTGCATGTTTTTTTGCCATATCACATTACTCCTTACTATATTAATTTTATATGGATTGAATAATTTTAACCTTTAACCGCTCCAGCTGTCATGCCATCAATAAAATATTTCTGGAAGCATAAAAATAATATGAAGATTGGTAAGATTGCAAAGAAAGAACCTACAATAAGCAAATCATAGTTATTACCATAAGGTGTTAACAGCGTTTTTAGTCCTATAGGAAGAGTGAATTTATCCCCGTCTCCTAATACCATAAAAGGCCATAATAAGTTATTCCAGCTGTTCATACCATTTAAAATTGCCATTGCTGCGAAAGAAGGTTTCATAACAGGCAAAACCAATCTGAAGAATATCCCATATTCTGTGGCTCCATCTACTCTTCCTGAATCGATAATGGCTTTGGGAATACCCCTTAGATATTGCCTGAAGAAAAATATGGTCCCTGCATTAGCTATCCCCGGGAGGATGATCGCCGAATAGGTATTCATAAGCCCTAAATCATAGATTAATGTATATAAAGGGAGTAATAAAATTTCAAAGGGCACCATCATAATCAATAAAACACAGATAAACAAAAAATTCTTTCCTTTAAACTCATAAGCCGCAAAACCATATGCAACAAAAGCACTCACCAATAAAGTAAGGGTTACTTGAACGATGGTTAAAAGCAAACTATTTCTAAACCAGGTAAAATAAGCATGATCCCCTGTAAATAAGAAAATAAAATTGTCAAAGCTCATAACGCTTAAATCAAATTTTAAATTAAGACCATATCGGATCAAGTCCTCTCCGGGTTTAAAAGCTGCCAACGTGACTGCATAAAAAGGAAGCATGATTAAAACAAATAATATTGAAAAGAAAATGCATAAGGCGATTTTTAAAGGCAAATCTTTTTTCTTCTTTTTTGAATGGATTTCATTTAAAAGAACTGCCTCATCAGAGGTTATCGGAGCCAAATTTGATTGATAATTCGTTTTGCTCATATTAACTCTCCTCCTTTTTAAACATTCCAGTCAACGCCAGCTGAATCAAGTTAATCGTCATAGCTACCACAAGGAGAACAATACCAACGGTCGCAGCGTATCCTAATTTATTTTTTTCGATACCTTGTCTATACAAATAACCAACAATTGTCAGCCCTATATTCTTAGGTGAGTTGTTACCATTAAATAACATGAAACTTTCAGTAAACATTGCCAGTCCCGCATAAATACTAATCGTCACAACATATATGGTTGTCGGCTTTAATAATGGCATTGTAATGGATTTAAACGCCTGAAGGCTGGAAGCACCGTCAATAGCAGCCGCTTCATAATATTCCTGATCAATTCCCTTAAGTCCCGACAAAAAATACAACATATTAACTCCGGTCCATCTCCAGCAGGCAAGGGTTAAAAGTGCAATTCGGCTAAGGGTTTGATCTTTTAAATATTTAAAAGGCCCCATGCCAAAATGGGATAAGATGCTGTTCATTAAAGAACCTGGCATTTCTCCAAAAATCAATCGGAAAATGGTTCCTGCCACAACAACAGATGTTAAAGCCGGAAGAAAGAAAGCTGATTTAAAAAATTCTCTCCCCCACATGAGTTTACTATTAATAAGACAGGCAAAAATCATCGGAAATGGAATTAATAAAATAAGCGTCCATACCATATATACAACACTGTTTTCAACTGCTTTAAGGAAAACCTTATCTGTTAAAAGCTTGGTATAGTTGTCAAATCCTTTCCATTTAGGAGCTTGCCCCAGTAATCTTTCCTGGAAACTCATGATAAAAGAATTTGCAAGGGGATAAAGCCAAAAAATCAGAAAAACAAAAATAAATGGCAAGACAAATACATAAGGGGCCACTTTTTGAGAATTCAAGACCTTTTTGAGTTTATTCATTTATTCACTCTCCCTTCCGTTTGATAAAATAACTGCCATATATGTTTTGAACACCCCATATATGGCAGACTTAACAGCCTCTTAAACTTAGTGAATTATTGCAATTCTTGTTCAATCATTTCTTGTGCTTCATTTAAAGCTTCTGTTACGTCCTGACCATCTTCAAAGATCGCATTTAATGTAACAGTACAAAGAACATTATTGATGGTTGGTGAAGCAGAAGTAGATTTAATCATTTGGATTTCATCTTTTACTTCATTAAGCACATCAAATGGATTGTTTTGGAAGTATTGGACAAATTCATTGTCTGGATTGTGAGTAATCTCTTTATTGGTCCATACTTCTGTATTAACAGGGTCAAACCCTAGGGTATTCCAGATTTCTATATTGGCTTGTTCTGAAATCTTGGCAAAGGTTAAGAAGTCTTTTGCCAACTGGATATCTTTAGCTGTTTTTGTAACAACTGTACCTGTACCACCCAAGCCAAGAGAACGAGGTTGGCCTTCTTCAAATACTGGAAGGGGAGCTATTGCAATTTTGCCTTTAAGGTCTGTAATTTCATTGGTAAATCTTGACATATACCATAAGGGCATAAGGGCAGAAGCATAATTACCCATGTTGTATTCACCTTTTGCTTCTTCTGTATCCGGCTGTCCGCCAGGAATTGTAGCGATGACATTGTTTTCTTGTAAATCTTTTAACATTTCAAGGCCTTTAATCAATTCGGGAGAATTAACTCGTGGATTACCATTTTCATCTGTTAAGTCAGAACCTTGTTGAGCTAAAAGCATGGATACTTGCCATGTAGCAGATGTATCCGCTGTACCCAGGTATTTCCCTGTTGCTTCGTATACCTTTATACCAGCTTGTTTGTAATCTTCCCAGGTTTTGATCGTTCTATAATCTACACCAGCTTGTTCTAAAATCTCTGTATTATAGAAAGCAACTGTACCACCTACGTGAGTAGGGAATCCATAAACCTTACCATCTTTACTGTAAATACCAAGACGAGATTCAACAATTTTATCTCTATAAGGTTCAACAGCATCTGTTAAATCAACCAAAGGCACTTCATCCCCTGCCAAAAAGTCAGGGAATCTGCCAAGCTCAATATCAGAAATATCAGGAGCACCCTGACCAGTTTGAACAGCAATCAGCAGTTTATTATGCATATCATCATAAGGCATAACCGTAACGTTTAATTTGATTTGTCTGTCAGGATTTTCTTTATTCCAAAGTTCAAGCATCTTTTCAAAGTGTTTTCCATGCAAGTCAACAAAAGTCCAGTAACTCAGCTCTGTTGCATTTTCACCTGCGGTATCTGCCCCTAATTGCTTTTCCTGTACTGCAGGGGTTCCACTTTTAGATTGGTCTGTAGTACTTTTGCTTCCACAACCTATTAATGAAGTCATTACCAGGGTTAAAGCCAATATGAATGAGCTCCATCTTAAAATTCTTTTTTTCATTGCTTTATCCTCCCTTTATGGATTAAAAATTTTTATTAAAAAGGCATTAGCCTTTTTTAATTTAAATTAAATTATTATTGATTAATTTGTTGTATTACTTATATTGTTGTAGGTTTTAGACATTTTTCGAAAGGAATAACGGATTAATTTATAAATATAATACAACTATTTTTGGGGTTGGTCAATATATTTTTAATTATTTTTTTAAATATTTTAGATTTATCTAAAAAAAGTCGGTCATTCTTTAGTTTAAATTAAAATTTCATAGCTTAGAATATTCATGAAATCACAAACTAATTTATATTTATTTAAAATATACTTTTTAATATATGTAAAATTGCACTATAATATATTGAATTTAAACAGTTAAAATCAGCAATTTTTACAGCAAAGAAAGGTTCATCTTTATTATAATTGATATTATTTTTGAACCTTCTTGATTTCCTCAGGTTAATAAGCTATACTATACCTATTCTATAATAGTAAAAACCATTTATTAGGGAGGCTGCCATCTATGCTGCATATCAAATCTCTGGATGAAGGTTTGGAGATCTTCAAAGCCCTTGCTTCTGACATTCGTATATCCATAATCAAGCTATTGTTAAATAACAACGAACTCAACATGAATGAGTTGGCTGCCCAATTAAACATAACGAACGGTGCCTTAACCAGTCATATCAAAAAACTGGAAAGTTGCGGGTTAATCTCCATCTCCAACGAATCTACCGGCCACGGCAATCAAAAAAAGTATATGGTACATGTCGATAAAATTTTAATAGAAGTAAATTCTAAAGAAGATGAGCAAAACATATACGAAACCAATATCAAAGTTGGACACTATTCTGATTATCAGGTTTTCCCAACCTGCGGTCTTGCAACGTCCAAATCCATTGTCGGAGAAGTTGACGACCCCAGATACTTTGCCCATCCCGATCGTTTTCAAAGTGATATTCTTTGGTTCACCAAGGGTTATGTTGAATACCTCATACCAAACTTTTTACCTGTTTCTCAAAAGATTGATCAAATCACCATCTCCCTGGAATTAGGCTCTGAAGCACCGGGATACAATGACACATGGCCTTCAGACATCCATTTTTACATTAATAATAAATGGATAGGTTCCTGGACAAGCCCGGGAGATTTCGGAGGCGTTAAGGGCATATTTACCCCTGAATGGTGGGAAATCAACTGGAATCAATACGGTCTTCTCAAATTAATCGTAATCAACCGAAAAGGAACCTTTATTGACGGATTAAAAATCTCAGATGTTTCTCTGAATGATTTTGATCTGGATTACAGAAGCACTATAAAGTTTAAACTGGCTGTACCAGAAGACGCTAAACACGTTGGCGGATTAACCATATACGGCAAAAACTTTGGTAACTACAATCAGGATATCAACGTCCGCATTCATTACAGCCCTTACGAAACAGCTGTTCCTTCTGATCCATCCTCCACTGGCCACTCTCTGTAAGTTAAAATCCGAAGCCAAACTTAGAATAATAAAATTTCTCACAAGTATATTTCTTTTAAAACATCCACTGGTTATTGATCACCAGTGGATGTTTTTATTTTGCGAGATAAAAAAGACTGTTGATATTTTAATGCATATCAACAGCTTTAAAATGAATTCCTTAGACTTTTATTCCTGTTGAAAGCACAATGATCATCAGTAAAATCAAAGCATTTCCTTAACCCATACCAGCATCTCACCAGTTTTTCGATTCCCCCAGTATGGGTAAGGTATAAATGTCAGCATTTTTTGTTCTGATGTTATTTTCTGCTCTGAGTAAAGCTGATTTACATCCCATCCTTCCTGGGTCACTTTCTTTCCCTCGCATTTTATCACTACAGTACCCCCAAGCAATTCTTTGTCATAATACTCTAAAAGCTTAGAAGATGTATCTATATAATAGGCTGGTAAATTGGATTCATTATCCACCTCTTCCATACAGTAAACCAGCGGCCCTTTCATTACCGCTACCTTCCCTATATTTTCTTTAACCAGAGGATTTGCCCTGACAAAACGAGGGGTCAAATCAAAATGAATATCAATGGTTCTCTGATCCATCTCCAATTCCAGAACACAATAACCACCTGTAATCTGCGGCGAATCAACAACTCCTCCATCAACTAAAATCTTATAGTCCTTCACATAGTCAGGAATACGCAAGTAAATCTTGCCCTTTACAAATGCCTTGCCTTTTAGTTCTATTCTCGTATGACCTTCATAAGGGAAATTCGTCTGCATATCCAATGTAAGTTCTTGGTTATTTACAGTAAACTTTGCTTTATTTGAAATAAATAAATTAACCCATATAGCATCTTCTTCAGCAAAATATATATATTCTCCAAGAGATGCTAACGTACGGGCAATATTGGGGGGACAGCAGGCAACTCCAAACCATTTTTGCCGAACGGGCTTTATATGTTCCTTCGAAGTCCTGGGGATACAATGATCCGGCCATACCTCCAAAGGATTCACATAGAAAAAGCTTTTTCCATCCATGGCAATTCCGGATAAAACCGTGTTATAAAGTGCTCTTTCGACCACATCGTAATATTTGCTTTCCCTGGTGATCCGTGCCATTCTTCTTCCAAACAAAGCAAGACCTATGGAAGCACAGGTTTCCGAATAATTGGAGCCATTCGGAAGGTCATAATCTGTAGTAAATCGTTCAAGCAAACCCGAACTTCCTATACTTCCTGTAATGTACATTCTCCTCTTTACCATGTTATCCCATAATCTTTTACATGCAGCAACGAGTGTCCCGTCATCATATTCAGCCCCGACATCCGCCATGGCAGAATACATATAAACCGCCCTTACCGCATGACCTTCCGCTGTTTTTTGCTCCCTGACAGGAAGATGGGACTGGGAATAGGCAGGGTCATAATTTTTAAATTCATCGAATATACGCTTAAAACCTGGCCTTTTAGCTTCTTCAAGAAAGTAATTAGGCTGTTCCCCTCTTCTGTCAAGGAACATTTTTGCCTGCTTTAAATACTTCACTTCACCAGTAACTTCATACATCTTATAAAGGCCAATTTCTATTTCCTGGTGTCCCGGATATCCTTTCGAATTTTTAGCGGAAGAAAATTCTTCACAAATCAAATCCGCAAAACGCTTCATAATACAAACAAGCTTATCTTTGCCTGTTGCACGGTAATACGCCACTGCCGCCTCCATAAAATGTCCAGCACAGTACAATTCATGTCCTTCCTGGAGGTTTGTAAAGCGAAGGCTTTTATCGTGAATCGTAAAATAGGTATTGATGTATCCATCCTCTTGCTGAGCTGCTTCGATCAGATCAATCACTTCATCAATGGTATTTTCCAAATCTTTATCCGGATACACTGCAAGAGAATAAGAGGCAGCTTCAATCCATTTTGCCAGATCAGAATCCTGAAAAACAGCTCCATAGAATTCTCCACTTTCGAGGCCGGCTGCTATCTTGAAATTTTTGATACAATGACTGGTTTCAACATCTTCAAGTCTGTCATTTAAAATATCCCACTGATAGGGAATAAGCACTTCTTTTACAAGACCTAAATACCGATCCCAAAAGGAATCCTGAATACGAACATTTTGTAAAGGAACCATCTTTAATTTATTCATACGCCACCCGTTTCCTTTATTATTTTTAATCTAAAACCCGTTAATATCCTCTTTTGTACTGCCACATCCTCTTATAAATTACTTTGCTTCTAAGCCGCTGCCCCATATGGCAATTCCTTTTTCTTGTGATAATGCTGTAAAAGTCATAACATACTTATTTCCAAATTCATCCCATTGCTTTAAAACCACACCTTTATATGTATCTTTGCCAATGGTAAGCTCTATTTCGTTACTTCCAACAAGTTTCCATTTGCCCCGGTAATCCCCATCAATTTTTCCGTTGGAATAAAGGATAATCTTTTGGGATTCTTTTATTTGGGAAGATATATCCCTGCCATGATTGATGATTTTATAGGGTCCTATAATATCTTCCTTTGTATATTCACCAATCGTTTCCCCCAAATATCGATAGGATGAAATAACCGGCCAACCATCAGAATTAAAAAACATCTGATGAACTCTTACTTCATGGGATTCTCCCCTGTTTTCAAACCGAGTATGGAAAATAATAAAGTATTTTCCAGACGCTTCATCATATATGGCAGAATTATGACCGGGGGATACAAGTCCTTTTCTTTTTTCTCCATCTTCTCCTTCTGTCCAAAGCCATTTATAATTACCCATCAGCTTTGTTCCATATTTCGAAGCCGTTTCATCGTCAAAGAAGCTTCCTTTTGGCCCTTTGCAGTTGATCATGTCATTTCCCATGGAATCAAAGTAGGGGCCATCGGGATTTTTGGAACGGGCTACTCTTATATTGTAGCCCCCATTTGCATCTAATCCCCCAAAAGACAAAAACATATAGTAATAATCGGTCTCAGGGTTATATAGAACATAGGGACCTTCTATTCTTAAGTGGTTTTCTCCTAAAATCTTCTTTCCATAACCTTTTTCAATCGGCATCCCTGTTTTAGGGTCCAATTCCAAAATGTATATCCCCCCTGAATAAGAGCCATACATCATCCAAAGCCTTCCCTCTTTATCAAAGAACACACAGGGGTCCACTACATTAGGATGTATTGTTGCGTCATAAACATCTCCGTTTTCACTGGGTATATCCGTCATACCGGATTTTAAAATAATTCCTTTATCTTTATAAGGACCTTCTATATTGTCAGATACCGCAACCCCCAGGGCAGCTAAAGGCTTGCTGCCTTCGCAGTTACAATAATACATATAGAACTTTCCGTCTTCCAGCTGAATCACATCCGGTGCCCAAAATGTGCTGGTCTGAGCCCACGAAAAGGCTTCTCTCATTTCTTTCATGGCATTGGGAATAATCTTGTTCTTTTCTTTTACACCTGAAGCAATCATTTGCCAGTGAATTAAATCTTCTGATTTAGCAGCAGCCAGGTGAGAACCAAATATATAATATGTGCCATTATACTTTACTACCGACGGATCATGAACTGATGCATCTTTAAATACTTTAGGTCCTTCATCGGATTTTAACTGGATAGTGTTAAAGCTTTCCCGGGATGTAGAACAAGCCACAAGCATCATAACCGAACTCAAAATGAAAGAAGTTATTATTTCTTTACGCATTGTAACCCTCCTAAATAAAATCAGGCTTCATTGCTCATATACTCGAATTCAGGCATTCCGTCTTTATTCCATTTTATCTCTAAGAACATCGCATGTCTGTTGGGGTCATATAAGGGATCTCCAACTATTTGCGAGTATTGTCTTGCATGGAAAACCATAATCTCCTTACCATCTTCTGATACCGTAAAAGAGTTATGCCCCGGGCCATAAACGGCTTTACTTTCATCTGTCCTAAGAACTGGTTCTTTCATTTTTGTCCATGAACCAGGATCCAGTAGATCTGCATCTTCATCTGCAACGAGCATGCCCACACAATAGCAAGCTCCTGTGGAACTGGCAGAATAGGTTAAAAATATTTTGTTATTCTTTTTAAGAATTGCCGGTCCTTCATTCACATAAAACTCAACGATCTCCCAATCATACTCTGGGGTGGTTAAAAGTACCCGTTTGGTTTTTAGTTTTATGGGAGATTCCATCTCTGCAATATACAGATTTGAAACCAGCTCTTTAAGCTGTACCTTTTCCGCCCATACCAAATATCTTTTACCTCTGTGTTCAAAAACTGTTGCATCCAGAGAAAAGGATGTAAAGGATAAATCATCTCCATCGCAGCTTTGCATTCTACCTTTTTCAATCCATTCTCCTGTCATAGGATCTTTCCCCTGACACTCTAAGACATAGGGTCGAATTTTCCACTTGTCTTCTTTTTCTCCCGCAGCAAAGTATATATACCATTTGTCATCCAGATAGTGTATTTCCGGCGCCCATATATGTTCACTCATTATGCCGCTGTCATGTCTTTTCCAAATAACAGCTTCTTCTGCACAAGCCAAATCTTTTAATCTCTTTGATCTTCTAAGAACAATGCGGTCATACTCAGGAACAGAAGCTGTAAAGTAATAAAATCCGTCTTTTGCCTTATACACATAAGGATCTGCTCTATTAGCGATCCAAGGTGTATTGTACTTAGTCTTAACAACGTTTGTCTTATCCATAATAGCCCCCTGATTAATTTTATTTTAATATAAAATAATTTATATTTATCTAAATTATAGAGGATTTTTTTATACATTTCAAGACTAAGCTTTTAATCCACTCTATTTTTCTTTCTTTTTTAAGGCATTTATCTCTATTTTAATAAGAATTGATCCCTCTTCCAGATTATAAAATTTAACTTAATCTAAATTATTTTTAATTTGATTGAATAGATAACACCAGGGCTTTTTACTGCACAATAAATCCAGAGAAGTTCCTTATGCAATAAAAAATAGCCTGGGAATTTATTTCCCAAGCTATCTTTGATCTTTAAGGATTTATTTAAACGCTTTTTTGTATACTTCTAATATATCTTCTACACTTGTATCCCTTGGATTTCCAGGAGTACATGTATCTCCATAAGCTTTTTTCGCAAGAGTTGGCAAGTCTTCTTCTTTGGCTCCGATTTCAACAAGCTTTTGAGGAATTCCAATCTCTTTTGATAAATTTTTAACAGCATCGATGGCTGCTTGTCTAAATTCTTCAACACTCATACTGTCTACATTGGGTACGCCCATTTGACGGGCAATTTCTCTATATTTATCACCTGTAGCCGGTGCATTGTATTCCATAACATATGGTAATAAAAGCGCATTAGCCACTCCATGAGGCGTATCATAAACTGCACCCAGCTGATGTGCCATAGCATGTACTAATCCTAACCCTGCATTTGAAAATGCCATTCCTGCAATATATTGAGCCGTTGCCATAGCGTCTCTCGCTTCAATGTTATTTGGTTCAAAAACTGCTTTGGAAAGATTGTTTGCAATCAACTTTATTGCTTCAAGAGCGAACATATCTGTCATACCCCAGGCACCTTTTGTGATATAGCTTTCAATGGCATGGGTAAGAGCATCCATTCCAGTTGCAGCGGTTAAGCCCTTAGGCATTGAAACCATCATATCCGGGTCTACTACTGCAAGAACTGGTATTGTTTTTGTATCTACACAAACCATCTTTTTTACAGCTTCTTCATCCGTAATAACATAATATGTAGTTACTTCTGACGCTGTACCAGCAGTCGTTGGAACTACGATCATAGGAACTGGCTTGTTTTTGGTTGGTGCAACACCTTCTAAGGATTTAACATCCGCAAACTCCGGATTGTTCACAACAACACCAATACCCTTAGCCGCATCAATAGGCGAACCTCCACCTACTGCCAGTATAAAATCTGCTCCAGAATCCTTATAAGCTTTAACCCCAGTCACAACATTTTCAATGGTTGGATTGGGATTTACATTGTCATAAATGACATAAGGAATATTGGCATCTTCCAATATTTTTGTAACCTTCTGAGTCACATTAAATTTCAGCAATTCCTTATCAGTCACAATGAAAGCTTTTTTAAATCCTCTGTCTTTGATCTCCTGCGGCAGTACTTGAATAGCTCCTTGTCCAAAATATGAAGTTTCATTCAATACAACTCGTTTTACCATATCATACCTCCATTTGGATCTTTAACTTCGTTAATATTTTATCATTATTCTTTTGAAAAATCAATATTTTTCTATTGTTTAGAAATTCTAGATAATTTTTTAAACATAAAAAAGTCAATGATTAAATCATTAACTTTTTATAAATAACTTATCCATATTATTTAACTAATTTCTTAACTTTATTCACAACATTGTCAACAGTAAATCCAAATTCTTCAAACAGCACACTGGCTGGACCGGATGCTCCAAAGGTATCGATGGTTAAAAC